>JAZLGA010000018.1:0-16843 GCA_045616045.1 Bacteroidales bacterium
TGTGCAGGTCGCCGCCACGTTTCTTGTCGGCCCAGACATGTTGGTATATGCGCTCGTGGCTCACGCAACTAAGGCCTTCAAGACGGCAGCGTCCTGCTATCTGCTCAGGGCTGAAGTCTTTCGCAAGCATCGCCTCGACACGCTCCCGGACTTCGGCATTAAACCTGACGGCTTTCGGCTTCTGCTTCAGCCGCTCCTCGTATTTGCGCTGCGCCAGTTCGTATCGGTATTCGCCGCTCCGCATATCGCGGTTACGCCTCAGTTCGCGGCTCACAACGGACTTGTCCCTGTGGATCGCCTCAGCTATCTTTTTTTGTGAAAAATTTTGCGCGTTCAACACGAAAATTGTGTACCTTTGTTCCTTGGTTAAATGAGACATACTTTTGTTTTTTTTTTGACGGAGGCAAAGATGATCATTTTTTCCATTCAGACGGGAAGGAAGGAACTTTCCTTTCTTCCTTCTGATAAAAATATTAATTTTACTGACCTCCGCAAAAGTTCCATTTGTCTCTTGAATTTAGGAAATTTAATTGTGGTGGGTTCTATAAATTCAACGAAATAAAATACAAATGATATGACAAATTTAAAATTTCTTTTCCTCGCTTTTGGTCGCTTTTCGACATCTTACTGTTTATCAATCGGTTGCACAGCCCGCTATGCGCCCTCTTTCTGCTGAGCAATCTGCTCGAAAACCGACTCAAAATCACTGGAAATTAATTTATAGAACCCACCTTGTAAGACATAGACACTTCTTTTTAAAACCATCTAAATCGAACTCATGCAACGAAACCTCCCACTCACCCCATATTACTTTTGGCAACAATTCTTATACTCAACAGTTGGCTTTTCACAAAAAAGATGTACATTTGCACTTTAATTCATGTAAAACAAATATAGATGGATAACAAGGGGATTAGTTACAACACTGAAAGAAAACAAATTATCATATCAGAATATGGTCGTAACATTCAAGTGATGATACAAAACCTAAAAGACATAGAAGACCGTGAAAAGCGTTCACAAACAGCCTCATATATAATTTCTGTAATGGAACAAATGTATCCGGAAGTCAAGGAAGTTGACGACTATAAGCACAAATTATGGGATCACCTTTACGTTATTGCAGGCTACGACTTGGACATAGACTGTCCATACGGCCAACCCAAGCCGGAAGAAGAAAAAGGCCAGCCACAAAAAGTTGAATACAGAAGCAACTACATAAAATACGGCCATTATGGCATTTACGTCATAAATATGATTAAGGAGTGCGCCAAAGAGGAAGACGAAACCAAGCGTAACGAATTGGCTCTGATTCTGGCCAACCAAATGAAACGCAATTATCTTAATTGGAACAAGAATGTTGTCAACGACCAACTCATTATTGACGACCTTGCTGACTTGTCTGAAAGGCGGCTTGTCTTGCCCGATGACACAAAACTAATATCGACAAACGAGATTTTTTCAAAGGAGCCACAGAACCAGTCCGCCTCACAGAAGAAAAAGAAAAAGAAGAACCAAACACCGTCTTCCACTTCAAATCCCAATCGCAACAACAAGAAAAACAAAGCATCATGACTTCTTTTAAAATACAAGGCGAATGCCGTCTCCATGGCGAGATCACTCCTCAAGGAGCCAAAAACGAGGCTATGCAAGTCCTTTGTGCAGCCCTGCTCACTGACGAAACTGTCACAATTAAAAACATACCAGAGATAGCCGACATCATCAACTTGATACAACTCATTAAAGACACAGGTTGCGATGTGGAATGCCACCCAAACGAGGTAAGCATAACTGCCAAGAACATCAACTTTGACTTTTTTGAGACTGACGAATTCCGTGAAAAGGCAGGTCGTTTGCGCGGCAGCATGATGATGACAGGCCCTCTTCTCGCACGTTTTGGCAAAGCATACATGGCAAAGCCTGGAGGCGACAAGATAGGACGCCGACGTCTCGACACCCATGTCATAGGCATGGAAGCTCTCGGTGCGACATTCAACGATGCGACACGAGGACTGTACAAAGCCACAGCGCCCAATGGCCTCAAAGGCAGATATATGCTGCTTGACGAAGCCTCAGTTACAGGTACGGCCAACATAGTCATGGCTGCTGTCATGGCCGAAGGCGACACCACCATATTCAACGCCGCTTGCGAGCCTTATCTTGTGCAACTGTGCAAGATGCTCAACACCATGGGTGCAAAGATTGAAGGCATTGGCTCAAACTTATTGCACATTCACGGAGTGACTTCACTGCACGGCACAAGCCATACCCTGCTCGCTGACATGATCGAAGTAGGCAGCTTCATCGGCATGGCCGCAATGACAGCCTCAGAACTAACCATTAGAAACGCTGGCATAGAACAACTCGGCATGATTCCTGATGTATTCCGTAAATTGGGAATCAAAATGGAATATCGCGGCGATGACATATACATCCCATCACAAGAACACTACGAAGTGGAGACATTTATGGACGGTGGGATACTCACCATTGCCGATGCTCCTTGGCCAGGCTTCACACCTGACCTCATCAGTATAGTCCTCGTTGTCGCCACACAAGCAAAAGGCACAGTGCTTATGCACCAGAAGATGTTTGAAAGCCGTCTCTTCTTCGTTGACAAACTCATTGACATGGGAGCACAAATCATACTTTGCGACCCACACAGAGCCACTGTTATAGGCCTCGACAGAATACACAAGCTTCGCGGTCTGACAATGAGCTCTCCTGACATTCGAGCAGGTGTCGCACTGCTCATAGCTGCCATGTCGGCAAAGGGAGAAAGCATCATCGAAAACATAAACCAAATTGACCGCGGATACCAAAACATTGACACAAGATTGAACTTTCTGGGAGCGAAGATTGAGAGAATTTAAGCAAAAACGACAAACATACCAGTTGCCGCTGAAAGACCTCAATGTCTTAGGCATCCTACCGGAACGACCAACTCACCGTCTTCAGGTCGCTTGTACGCAAAATCACCAACACCTGTCAACACCATCAAAAAAGAAGTTTTTTTTCATTTTTGTGGTGTCTATCTTGTTTGCAAGGGCTTTCAGTGTCTTAACCCCTTCGTCAATATAGTCTTTACCCCCTAATTTTATTTCTATCAGACCGTATGAGCCATTGCGTAAATGAACAACCGAGTCACATTCAAGATTGTTTTTGTCACGATAATGATAGACTGCTCCACCCAAAAAATCAGCATAAGCCATCAAATCTCTGACACAAAGCGTTTCAAAGAAAAGTCCGAAAGTCTTAAGGTCATTTACAAGGTCTTTGGGCCGAGTCCAAGGACTGCCGTTGCAATTGACGGATCCGAAAAACACCGCGTGTCGGAAGTCCTTACCGATGTTTTGCTCCTAAGATTAGGTTTCCAAGCCAAAGAGTCCTCGATAACGAAAATTTTCTTCAAGGCGTTGATATAATTATATATGGTGTTTTCGCTCAAGCTATCGCTTTCGTTAGCTTTAATATCTTGAATAATAGTTAAAGCGGAGGCTTGTGTCCCTTGATTCCGAGCATACGACCTCATGAGCCTCATTGACAGTTCTGAGTTGCGTTCCACATTGTCAACTCGCGAAATGTCAGAGCGTATTACGGCCTCGCAATATTCAATCGACTGCGCCAGAGCCGATTTCACATTCTTTTCCAGCACAGTTTTCGGCCATCCTCCACGACAAGTGAGAAAAGCCAATCTGTCAAGATCGATGTTACTCGCACCGTTCACGTTATCAAGGTTTTCGAACAAGCCACCAAGACTCACTTCTCCAGTCGAGTCTTTCGACTCGTAAAGGCTCATTGTACGCAATTTGAGATAAGAGATGCGTCACGCTCCCAAGTGGAAAATCTTCTCATCATCGTCTTTTGGGGTCGGCGGAACCGCTGAACAGGTCAACATAAACTATCCATCATCGTCACATCTATCCACTTCGTTTCGCACAGCATCCCAAAACTGAGGCGCAAGTTGCCATTCGTCTATCAATCTATGAGTATCGCCATCCAACAAATTTTTTAATATTGGTCTTGGCAAGAGCAAGGTTTTGATCGCGCGTGTCTGGTTCCGACATATAAAGAATGCTCCTGGCTCTTTGGACTGCCAATGATGTTTTGCCGCAATATTCAGGCCCTTCTATCAAAACCGCACCCATTGCGTCAAGTTTGTCAACAAGAATTTGGTCGGCAATCCTGTTCATATATTTTCTCTTGTCTCAAAGCATTATTTTCATCCACAAAAACAACATCATTTTCGTTGCTCTTTCATACACCGTTTTTTATCACGATTGGAGGAATCGACAGCAAAAAACATCAAAGTGCCTTACACCACAAGGTCAACATCATGGCCAAAACATTCCTGCGACTTCCTCAACACACGTGCGCATGTAAACAATCCTATTGGCGAGCTTCGGCCAAACTCAACAAGAATGTCCACATCGCTATCGACAGTCTCTTCAACACGGGCGTATGAACCAAAAAGCATGTCCTCAAAACAGGTTACGTGGCAAAATAATTGGCCAAAGTTAGTTGAACTTGCTCTAATTCCACGATCTCGACATATTTGTGTCTGGAAATATAACATTTTTCCCTTAAAGAAACAATATTAATCAAAAAGAAACACGACACTGCCATTTTGTCACCCATTACCCTTTGGCAAAAGATTTGATATAAAAAGGTGCATTAAAAAGATAATAATAATAAAAACAAACATATCATGACAGAGAATAAAAGCACTAACAATCAAGAAGAGACAAAAGCAAGAAGCCAAAATCCCGACAATGGCAATCCCACTGAGCAAGTAAATAACGACAACAAAAGCAACAATGAGATGCCATCAGACAAGACAAAAAGTGACAACGACACCGACAAAAAGTCAAGAAAATGGCGGTTACGCTATGGCAACGACAAGGCCTTGGAGGATGAGAAAGCCAAAAACGCTGAACTTCAGGACAAATACATACGTCTTGTCTCCGAGTTCGACAACTTCCGCAAACGTACAGCTAAAGAGAAGCTTGACATATCGGTCACCGCATCAGCTGTTGTAATAAAAGAAATGCTTCCTGTGATGGACGATTTTGAAAGAGCATTGCAAAACATGGAAAAAAATAGTGACGAAGCGAATCTGCAAGGCGTAACCCTGATTTATAACAAACTCAAAAACACGCTCAAGACTTTAGGGTTGGAAGAAATCAACGCCATAGGCGCAGACTTCAGCACCGACGAACATGAGGCTTTAACCCAAATACCAGCCCCCGATGAAAGTCAGAAAGGCAAAGTCATAGATGTGATACAGAAAGGATACAAACTAAACGGCAAGGTGATTCGTTTTGCGCGTGTTGTTGTAGGAAACTGAAAAGAAGCGAACGACAATGGAAAAAAGAGACTATTACGAAGTGCTTGGCGTCGACAAGAATGCCACAGCAGATGATTTGAAGAAGGCCTACCGTAAATTGGCCATGAAATACCACCCCGACAAGAACCCCGGCAACAAGGAGGCAGAAGAGAAGTTCAAGGAGGCCGCCGAAGCATACGAGGTTTTGAGCAACCCTGACAAAAAAGCCCGTTATGACCGTTTTGGACACGCAGGCTTAGAAGGCGGAGGTTTTGGTGGTGACGGCGGTGGAATGTCGATGGACGACATTTTCAGCCATTTTGGTGACATTTTCAGCGAATTTGGGTTCGGATTTGGCGGACGCAGCACTCAAGGCTCTCGCGGCAATGTCAGACGTGGTTCGAACATACGCATCAAGGTTGAATTAACTTTAAGTGAAATAGCAGCTGGAGTACACAAGAAACTGAAAGTCAACAAATACGTACCATGCCAACATTGTAACGGCTCAGGCTCTGCCGATGGACAACAAGAGAACTGCAGCACTTGCAAAGGCTCCGGCCGTGTTTACCGCAACATGCAGACCATGTTCGGCGTAATGCGCAGCGAGTCGGCATGCCCATCCTGCCAAGGCGAAGGCAAGATTATCAAGAACAAATGTAGCTATTGCCATGGCGAAGGCATCGTCAAAGGAGACGACATCACTGAGATAGACATACCAAAGGGCGTCTCCGAAGGCATTGAGTTTGCCGTTAAAGGCAAAGGTAACGCCGGCCCTCGCAATGGTATAGCAGGCGACCTCATCGTTCACATCGAGGAAAAAGCAGATGCCAATTTCGAACGCAATGGCGACGACCTCATCCAAAACACCTTCATCACCATACCTGAAGCCATATTGGGCACACAGATAGAGATACCCACAATTGACGGAAAAGTAAGAGTAAAGATTGCACCAGGCACACAAAGCGGAAAGGTGCTAAGACTAAAAGGGAAAGGCCTGCCCAACCTCAACGGATACGGCAACGGCGACATGCTTGTCAACATAAACGTATGGATACCCAAAAAACTGAACAAAGAAGAAGAAAAGCTCATACAACAATTGTCTGGTTCCGAGAACTTCAAGCCTGCACCAAGTGCCGATGACAAAAGTTTCTTCAACAAACTAAGAGACTACTTCAATTAACAACAAGAAAATGCTTGCATGACATCACTTGTCACTCCAAAACTCAACAAGTCCATCAATTTCATATAAATGAACGAAATAGAAATAAACGAAGTAACCAAAAACTATTCAGGGCACCTCGCACTTGACAAGATAAGCCTACAGATACCAAAGCAGAGCATTTACGGCCTGTTGGGCCCCAATGGTGCGGGAAAGACCACACTAATACGCATTCTCAACCAAATAACGGCACCAGACTCAGGCACCGTGACAATAAACGGCGAGCCGCTCAAACGCAACCACATAACAAAAATAGGCTATCTGCCCGAAGAACGAGGCCTATACAAAAAAATGAAAGTTGGCGAACAAGCAATATACCTTGCCCGACTCAAAGGCCTAAGCCAAAACGAAGCCGTCAAGCAACTCAAAATGTGGTTTGACAAGTTTGAAATCACAGAGTGGTGGAACAAAAAAGTGGAAGAACTTAGCAAGGGAATGCAGCAAAAAATACAGTTCATCACCACAATAATACACAAGCCTGAAATACTCATCCTTGACGAACCTTTTAGCGGTTTCGACCCCGTAAACGCAAACCTCATAAAAGAAACAATTCTCGACTTGCGCAAAGAAGGAGTCACCATCATGCTATCAACACACAACATGGCTTCAGTCGAAGAGATGTGCGACAGCATAACACTAATCAACCACGGCAATAAGATTCTCGAAGGCCGTGTCAACGACATAAAACACAACGAAGGAACAAGCAAGTCCGAGATAATTTTCAGTACCGACAAAGAAACCGCAGACAACATAGGCAGACAATTTAACATAACCATAAACCACAATGGCGACAACTACTCGGCCATAATGCCACTCAACAACGACAACAAGCTTGTTATTCACCACATAATCGACACGACACACCTTATTTCATATAAGGAAGTGCTCCCTACAATGAATGAGATATTCATAAACAAAGTAAAAAACGAAAATAACACAATATGAGCATCACTGGCCTTATCATAAAAAGAGAATACACAACGCGCGTCAAAAAACGCAGTTTCCTGATAACGACAATACTGGCCCCTATCCTACTTGCACTTATTTACATAGTGCCAATAATGCTTGCTATGAAAAGCGACGAAAGACATCATGTCATAGCCGTCGTTGACGAAAGCCATTGGTACGAGAACTTGTTCTCGAACAATGACGAACACACCTTCATACGTGTCGAAAACACTCCTATTGAAGAAGTGAAGGAGATGGTGCGGAAAGGGGAATTTGAGATGGTGCTTTATATCCCAAAGACAGAACTTAATGCCCCATCAAACGCCGCCATATACAGTGAAGAGCAAATAGCCATGTCCATTGAGACTTATATAAAAGGTGTGATGAAAAAAGAGATTGAAGACCAAAAACTCATGGCGTCAGGCGTTGACCCCGACATTGTGAACAACGTCCGCACCGACATAAACCTTTCGGTAATACGCATGGACGAAGAAGGTGGCGAAAAAGAAACTTTCACCCAAATAGAGTTCATATTAGGAATATCTTTGGCAACAATGATATACATGTTCATCATAATGTTTGGCGGACAAGTGATGATAGGTGTAGCCGAAGAGAAGTCCAATCGTATCATTGAAGTGATAATAAGTTCCGTAAAGCCATTCCAACTGATGATGGGAAAGATAATAGGAGTCTCGTTGGTCGCCCTCACCCAATTTGCCATCTGGGTGGTTCTGACAGGTGCCATCTACTTCGGCTTCTCGGCATGGATGGGCATCTCATCAGACACTCTAAGCAGCAATGGAACAGTAATGTCACAAAATGTTAATGTGAACGACATCATGAGCAACGAAAAAGTCAGCAACATTATAAACATAATTGCATCAATAGATTTTGGTACAATAATCCTATGTTTTGTTGCATTTTTCATATTGGGATACTTGTTCTATGCAACAATGTATGCAGCTGTAGGCTCACTTGTTGACAACAACACCGATTCGCAGCAATTCACCTTGCCTATCACTGTCCCTCTTATAGTTGCTCTCATCTCAGCTTTCTATATAGTCAACAACCCTGACAGCAGTTTTGCCATCTGGCTTTCGATGATACCTTTCACCTCACCTATCGCAATGATGGTAAGAATACCTTTCGGAATACCCATTTGGCAGACAGTGGCTTCAATATCCATTTTAGCAGTCAGTTTCGTTGCCATGACATGGCTGTCAGCCAAGATATACCGTACTGGAATACTTATGTATGGCAAAAAACTCACATATAGGGAGATTTTCAAATGGCTAAAACACAACTAACTATATATCAAATCGTTAATCACAAAGACCATAAAAATTATTGATTTAATTTCAAATCAAAACAAACTTATTGTTGGGATATGAAAAGAAAAATTCTAACTTTGCAACCGCTAAAATAGGATTTATATAAAGAAGAAGATAGAAAATAATTAATAAAAATCTGATTTACAATGCAAAACAAAGGATTAATCAAAGCGTTGGCTATTATTTTCGGGCTGATATTTATATATCAGCTGTCGTTTACATTAGTAACGAAAACAGTCGAAAATAAAGCAAAGAAATACGCTGAAAGCGAAGCAACCACCGAAAAGGCCACTGAATTAGCCAAAGGAGACGATTCGATGGTAAGTTATCTGATCGATTCCATCAAAGAGTCAAGTGAGAACTATTATCTTGACTCGGTTGGCAACGAAACCGTTTACAACCTTTTAGTGGCAAAGTACACTTATCGTGAGGCTAAAGAGCGTGAAATAAACTTAGGTCTCGACCTTAAGGGTGGCATGAACGTCACTTTGGAGGTGTCGGTACGTGACATTGTACGCGCCCTTTCGCACAACTCGCAAGACCCGACCTTCCTGAAAGCCATGGACCTCGCCACCGAGCGCCTGGCCAAGAGTGAAGGTGATTTCGTGACACTGTTTGGCGACGCTTTCAAAGAGACAGATCCCGACGCACGCCTCGCTGCCATATTCCTTAATGAATTCAAAGACAAAATAACAGTCAACTCAACAAACGATGAGGTCCTGAGAGAACTTCGCATCCAAAGCGACGACGCCATTGACCGTTCATACCAGATTCTGAGAACACGTATTGACCGCTTTGGCGTTGCACAACCCAACATCCAAAAAATTGGCAACACCGGACGTATTCTTGTTGAGCTGCCCGGCATAAAAGACGCAAAACGTGTGCGCAAACTCTTGCAAGGCACTGCACAACTTGAATTCTGGGAAACATACAACTTTAGTGAGCTGTATTCACAGTTTGAAGAAGCAAACAGACAAATTGCCCAAAGAAACATTGACATAAACGACACCGAAAAAACAGAAACCAAAACTGTTGCTGAAGAACTAGCGGAAACTGTCGACACCGTCAACGCCATTGTGGAAAACACTGTCCAAGAAGTAGCCGATTCTCTTAACCCATTAGCAGAAGACACCACTGAAACAGAGAAAATGGCTGAATTGGAACTCAATATTGACAGTACCGAAACCAATACAGTGAAATCTCTATTCTCTTACTTGATTCCTTCAATATATCAAGACAACAACGGGCAACCTGTTCCAGGCCAAACAGCACGCATAGGCATGGCCATGGTGAAAGACACCGCCAAAATCAACAAAATGCTTGCTGAGACAAAGAACATATTCCCACGCGACATGAAACTCGTTTGGTCTGTAAAACCTGAAATCACAACCGATGGCAAAGAATTCCTTGACTTGATTGCCCTGAAGGCATCACGCGACAACAAATGTGCCCTTGACGGTGGAGTCATCGTTGACGCCCGTCAAGACTACGGACAACAGAACATGGTAGAAGTAACCATACAAATGAACCGTGACGGCGCCAAGAAATGGAAACAACTTACCGGCGACAACATCGGACGCCAGATAGCCATAGTTCTTGACGACTATGTTTACTCATATCCAGTCGTTAACGACGAGATACCCAACGGCCGTTCATCCATTTCTGGCGGCAACATGACCATAGAAGAAGCCCAAGACTTGGCAAACATCCTTAAGGCTGGCAAACTGCCCGCTTCGGCACACATTCTTGAAGAACAAGTTGTCGGCCCTTCTCTCGGTAAAGAATCTGTACAGAAAGGTATGTGGTCAATGATTTTCGCTTTTGCCATCGTGCTCTTATATATGATATTCTTCTACAAGAAAGCCGGTATAGTTGCCGATATAGCACTTTTGGTTAATGTGTTCTTCCTCTTCGGCGTTTTGGCTTGCTTAGGTTCAGTACTTACTCTGCCAGGTATCGCCGGTATCGTTCTGACTCTCGGTATGGCCGTCGACTCCAACGTGATCATTTTTGAACGTATCAAAGAAGAATTGGCCAACGGTAAAGGCCTTCGCACCTCTATCGACGAAGGTTACAGAAATGCATACTCAGCCATCATCGACGGTAACGTCACAACACTTATCACAGGTATAATCCTCACCATTCTTGGCACAGGCCCTGTTCACAGTTTTGCCGTTACATTGTGCATCGGTATCCTCACATCACTTGCAACATCAATATTCATCTCTCGACTCATATTCAGCAGAATGCTTGACAAGAACCGTGAGATAAGTTTCACAACCAAGCTAACCGAGAACTTCCTCAAAAACACTAATTTTGATTTCATCAACTTCCGTAAGACCGCATATATAATCGCTATTGTCTTCATCGTGATTAGCATTGCATCATTAAGCATCAGACACCTGAACCTTGGCATCGACTTCAAAGGCGGCCGTAACTATATAGTACGCTTCGACCAAGACGTAAAAGTTGACGCCGTCCGTAATGCTCTCGAAAACAATGTTGCAGAGTTCTCTGACAACATTCCTGAAGTTAAGACATACGGCCGTAACGGACAAGTCAAGATAACTACAAAATACATGATTGACAACGACAGCGAAGATGTTGACCCAACGATTCAGAACCTTCTTTACAAAGGTCTGAAAGACATGTACAAGTCTCCTATATCATTCGAACAATTCTCTGCTGAAGACGAGACGATAGGTATTCTGAGCGTTCAGAAAGTTGGTGCGACAATAGCAAGCGACGTCACAAGGAAAGCCATCATCGCCATCATCGTTTCATTGGCACTGATGTTCGTTTACATAGCAATAAGATTCAAAAAATGGCAATATGGTTTGGCTTCACTCATCGCCCTGACTCACGACACCATCATTGTGTTGGGCATGTACTCTTTGTTCTACAACATATTGCCCTTCACAATGGAAGTTGACCAGGCATTCATCGCTGCTGTACTGACTATCATCGGTTACTCAATCAACGCAACAGTAATTATATTTGACCGTGTGCGTGAAAATGTCAACCTACACCCCAAAGCCACTTGGAAGGAAAACATGGTCAACGCAGCAAACAGCACATTGACACGTTCGTTCAACACATCAGGTTCAACACTGGTTGTGTTGCTCGCGATATTCATTTTCGGTGGCGATACCATACGCGGATTTATCTTTGCACTATTGGTAGGTATCTTGGCTGGTACATTCTCGTCCGTATTCCTCTCAACACCTCTTGCTTACAACATGCTTAACGGCAACAAGAAAGACAAAGAAATCGAGGAAGAAGCCAACAAGAAAAAAAAGAGATGATTAATTAATTAATTAGTTAATCATACATAAAATCCCGCCCTGAAAAGAGCGGGATTTTTTATAAAAACTGATTGACAGGAAAGCACTTCATATCAGCCCAAATATAGCAACAACATATTTTTCCTATTTTTGTAAATATCGCTTATTATTCGAGAAATTTATGTAACTTTGCAATCTTGACAAAGAAAAATTAGCACAAACGAATTTCACATGAAAAGATATATCGTTTTAATTGTATCGGTACTACTTGCCACCACAAGTACAGACCTCCTTGCCCAAAGAAAGAACCCTGCCAAAAATGCCGACATGGCATTTAGCTTGGCACAATATACAACCGCAGCCGACAGGTACAAGAAAGCATACAAAAAGACGAAACGCAACAAAGACGAACGCAACCGCATATCATTCCAGATAGGGGAATGCTACAGACTTATAGGCCAGCCCAAAAAGGCAGCGCCTTTCTATAAACGAATACTCAAGACCGATTTTCCTAAAGAACACCCAGAAGTCTATCTCTACCTTGCCGAGACATATAAAGCCAATAAAGAATACAAGGAAGCCATCGAGGCATACGAGAAATATATACAATATGTCCCTGACGACATAAGAGGACAACGCGGATTAGAAACGACTTCATTAATAAAAGAATGGATAGAGAACCCGTCGAGATATAAACTCAGCGAAGTCAAAAAACTCAATTCTCGCGACTCTGACTTTGGAGTGGCATGGACAAACATGAATTACAACGAAGTAATCTTCACATCGACACGTGACGGTGCAACCGGAAACGAAAAGGACGGCATTGTAGGTCAAGACTTTGCCGACTTCTTCACATCAAAGCAAGACCGCAAAGGCGAATGGAGCACACCAGTATTGGCCGACGAAAACGAAAACATCAATACCAAAGCCAGCGAGGGGACTCCCTTTATGAACAGCAAGTTCACAAAACTATATTTCACAAAATGCGAGAACGCACCCAAACGCAAAAACGGATGTCAAATAATGGTTTCGTCAAAAAGCGGAGGCTCTTTCCAAACAGCCACGCCTGTTGAGATACAAGGAATTGACACGTTAGACATTATTGGCCACCCCACCCTCTCAAACGACGAGTTGACACTTATCTTTTCAGCAGAGCGTCACGGTGGAGTTGGCGGCAAAGACCTTTGGATTTGCCATCGCGAAAGCCCTTCAGGAAAATTCAGTTACCCATTCAACCTGGGCGAAGTGATAAACACTCCTGGCGATGAAATGTTTCCTTTCCTTCGCAACGACACCGCTCTCTACTTCTCATCAAACGGACATGGAGGAATGGGCGGTCTTGACATCTTTGTCAGCCATACCGACACTACAGGCAACTGGGGCGAACCTGTGAATCTGAAATCACCAATCAACTCAACATCAGACGACTTTGGCATTGTGTTCCATCCAAGAGAAGAAAAAGGGTTCATTTCGAGCAACAGGGATAACACTCGCGGCGTTGACAACATCTTCTACTTTGAGGAACCTCCAGTCAATTTCACTCTTTCTGGCACTGTTAAAGACATCAAGACTCGACAATTGGTGCAAAATGCCATCGTGAAACTAACCGGATCAAACGGTTCAAGCATAAGCACTCGCACCAACGAAAAAGGATATTACAATTTCAGTGAAGCTCAAATCAGCAGAAACACCACTTACGAAATCAGCATAGACAAAGACAACTATTTCACAGCAAATGCAACAGAAACAACTATAGGCGTGGAATTCAGCAAGGATTTTGTCAAAGATTTCGAAATAGAACCAATACCCGAAGAGCCTATCATGCTGCCCGATATTCTATATGAACTTGGCAAATGGGATTTGCAACCACAATACGAAGACTCTCTGCAGGGACTTATCGAGACTTTGCAAACCAACCCGACCATCACCATTGAGTTGGCGTCACACACCGATGCCCGAGACACAGAGGAAAGAAACGACATTCTATCACAAAAACGTGCCCAATCGGTTGTCGATTACCTTATCATAAGAGGCATTGACCCAATGAGACTCACCGCCAAAGGTTACGGCGAACGCGTGCCACGCACACTACAAAAAGACGTCACCATTAAGGGACATCAATTCAAAGCAGGCACAAGACTAACAGAAGATTTTATCAACAAATTGCCTTCAACAGAAGCCAAAGAGGCCGCACATCAGATGAACAGAAGAACCGAATTCAGAATCACCGGCAAAGACTTCGTTCCAAGAACAACCATAGGCGACAATGAAACGGTTAAAATCTCCGTGAACCCACAAGAAGAGAACGACACAGATTTCGGCACTAACAAAAAAGGCAATTTCGAGTTCAAGGCCTCTGTTGACAACTACACCGAAGACTTCACATATAGCCGCAACGCAGATTTCAGCGTATCTGAACGCAAGGCACTCGAACTGCTTAAAAACGGACGCATCAACAGCGACAACTTCAAAGGTGATGTCGATAAGATACTGACGACAGGTAGCATTGCAAATGATGCAATCTTCACTGTCAAAGAAATAAGAATAGCCAACAGAACACTATACAACATCGATGTGAAGGTCGTTAAAAATATGGTTGAAGACTGGGTCATAGGACAAAAATTGTTGAAGCAGTTTGGCGAATTCAAATTCAATACAGAAAAGAAAAAACTTATCATAAAATGAGCATAGAGCAACGCTACAGCCAGAGAGGTGTATCGGCTGAGAAAGAAGACATCCACAACGCCATTAAAAACCTTGACAAAGGCTTGTATGCCAATGCCTTTTGCAAGATAATACCCGATATTCTGGGTGGAGACCCCAACTATTGCAACATCATGCATGCCGACGGAGCAGGCACAAAATCATCGCTTGCCTATCTCTATTGGAAAGAGACTGGTGACATGAGTGTGTGGGAAGGCGTGGCACAGGACGCTGTGGTGATGAACACCGACGACCTCATCTGCGTTGGCGCTACCGACAACATGCTTCTCTCTTCCACCATTGGAAGAAACAAAAACCTAATACCAGGTGAAGTAATCTCTGCTCTAATTAACGGCACAGAAAACTTTCTGCAAAAACTTCGTGACCTAGGCATAGGCATTTACCTCACTGGAGGAGAGACTGCCGATGTTGGAGACTTGGTACGCACTGTCATTGTTGACAGCACCGTAACGACACGCATAAGACGCAATGATGTTATAGAGAACAACATAAAGCCAAATGACATAATTGTTGCGTTTGCCTCATACGGACAGTCAACATACGAAGATTGTTACAATGGCGGCATGGGAAGCAACGGACTCACTTCGGCTCGACATGACATGCTCAATCATTACCTGGCCGACAAGTATGCCGAGAGCTATGACCATGACATCCCTGAAAAACTCATTTACTCAGGCCCTCATAAACTTACCGACCCTACAGAGATAGAAGGCGTTGACGTTGGCAAACTGATACTCTCACCTACACGAACATACGCTCCTCTGATGATACCAATCCTCAAAGAGTTCCGAAAACAAATACACGGCATCATACACTGCAGCGGAGGAGCTCAAACCAAAGTGCTTCATTTCGTTGACAAACTTAATATCGTCAAGGACAATATGATTGCCATTCCCCCACTCTTCCGTATGATACAGAAAGCATCAGGCACCGACTGGCGCGAGATGTACAAAGTGTTCAATATGGGACAACGTTTGGAGATATACACCAACGAGAAGGCTGCTAACGAGATGATTGCCATAGCCAAGACATTCAATATCGACAGCCAGATCATAGGACATGTAGAAGCATCAGACAAGAAGAGTCTTACAATAAAGAGCGAGTTCGGAGTGTTTGAGTACTAAGTCATTTATACATCTGAATGATTTTTGAAATAGACGACTGGATACCATTCAGTGTAAAACACAAGAGGGAGACCATTAGACAGATTATTAGATACGATTCTGGCTATTAAAAAGCCGAATTTAATTTGACAGTGCAACAGCTCTATCGGATGTAAAGTTATACATTTTTTTGAAATACTCCAGCGGTGTCAGGTATCCGAGTGATTTTCTTGGTCGATTATTCAGTTTCCATTCGACCTCTGCAATGTACTCGTCCGTCAGTGTGCTGAAGTCAGTACCTTTGGGGATGTACTGGCGTATCAGGCCGTTAGTGTTCTCATTTGCACCTCTCTCCCAGGAGTGATACGGTCTTGCAAAGTAGAACTGTACACCCAGTTTCTCTGCAATCTCCTTATGTATTGCGAACTCTTTTCCGTTGTCAGCCGTTATGGTGTGTAACATTAGTTTGTATGGCGACATAGCCTCTACTGCTGTTTCAGCAAGAGGGGTGGCTTCTTTCCCTTCCAGCCTGCGGATCAGCACGATATGTGTGCATCTGTCGTTTGTTGTCATGATGGCCCCTTGTGGTTCCTGCCGATGACCGTGTCCAGCTCCAGATCACCGAAGCGCGTCCTCTCATCAACCGCCGCCGGACGCTTCTCTATGCCCACACGACCCTGAATCAGGCCGCGCTGGCCCTTGGACAAGCCGCGCCTGCGGTACTTCCTACCCTTCCTGCGCAGATGGCGGTAGAGTGTGCCGCCATGCCTCTTGTCTGCCCACACGTACTGGTAGATGCGCTCGTGGCTGACGCACTGCTGGCCCTCAAGACGGCAACGCCCGGCTATCTGCTCCGGACTATAGTCATCTTCAAGAAGGCTGCCGACCAACGACTTGACCTCTTCCGT
>JAZLGA010000019.1:0-2661 GCA_045616045.1 Bacteroidales bacterium
CAGTCCACCGAATCAAACCAAAGGTTGTACATATATGTAACATCTGGCCCCACAATAGTGTCTCTTGGATGCGAAACCTGTGCAGACATGACTCCTGCTATTAATACAAAACAAATAAAAAATGTCTTTTTCATAATGGCATAAATTATTATCGTTAATACTCTGTTATGCAATCAATAATAGGGTCTTGTACGGCTATGTTGGGCGTATAAGTACTGGTGATAAACGCCGCAGTAGCAGACCCGATTTCTTTATAGATATATGGGAACAAAAACACAGATTTAAAGCAGGATCTTCGGGGATGGAATATCTCCTTCGTACTGCGAGTAAGGCACGCATCAACACCTATGCGGGAATGCCCCCACGCAATCGGTGCGGGCGAAATCGTCTCATCGTTCTTCCCCGAGAAAATAAATGTCTTGCGGTCAGCGCTTACAGCAGTGTCTATTGCACTAATATATGTTCCAGCGTTGCTATATTCTGTGATAGAGAGTGTTGAATCATATATTGGGAAGGCGTTGATTGTCGTATTCATCATTGCCCAATCATTCCGTTCATGTGTGTGCTGAAGAACTAACACATTATTTGCCTGCTTTGAATATGCTATGTCGCGTATTGATGTCCCATTGGCCTTGTATATGAGTGTATCAAGGCCTGTCATGCCGTGGTAATCTATGGGTATCAACGAGCTACTACTAATCACTGGGATGGCAAGGGGGTCTCCGTAACCGCCAGGGCCTTCTATCTGTTCCTCCTCGTGGATGTGCGGTGTCACCACACCAGGTTCGCCCGACATGCCTCCATAGTCTATTACGACAGATTCATCATCACTGAAGCTTACTGCATTTTCTTGAACTCTTGTCATGTTGTTGATGGATAGGCCGCATACCGTTGTGCCAAAAATGCTTTGCGGGATACTCCCAACCTCAGTAGGCTGAAGATAGGCAAAGGCAAATTGGTTGTCCTTCGTGTGAACGATGCGAGGCATGGATAGCGGCATGGATGCGCTGAACACATAATAATTGCGCAGCTGATTCCGGTCTTCAAACATGGATGATTCAGCTATGCTTGGCTTTTTAAACAATGTCAGATATATCGGATCCATTGAAGCCTTGAGGCTTGCAAGCACAACGTAGTCATCCGTGGCAACAATGTCGCTGTACCAAAACACCCAGTCGGTTTCGGTGTTTCGGTGCACCCAGTAATGCCAAGAATCATCGGAATCCTTATGTTCGATATCTGCGACGAAGTAGCCGTCATTCCATATATGGTTACTTGAAAATGTTCCGATACAGGCTATATGGACACCGCCACGAACTCGATATACATCCATTTTATCTGGAATCAGGCCAATTGTACTCACTGTTGGTTCGGGCTGTTCTAAATTATCATATATGATGTCGTCATTAAATATTTTCACCACAACATCATCTCGACCTGTAAACATGTGGGGGATGTCAAAGTATCCAATAAGTCCATATTTTTCGAAACCGTTTTGTATGTATCCACAAAAATAGAGCGTGTCCCCCAATATTTCCATATCTGTCACCCGAAGAAGATCACTCGCAGGAATCAAATCTGCCACCTTTGTATCTCCGTCGCCTTTATAATAGATGAACTTGGCATGGGAAGCACGTAAATATGGTATAGTTTGTTGGTAATCTGGATTAAAAACATTGTCTATTTCAGGATCTTCTGAATAGATAATTTGTGCAGTACCCTTCCAGTCTCGGGTTATGGTATTCAACGATGTTATTGTTTGGTCGTGCAGTCTTCGACTCATGTCTAACCGATTTTGCCCATGCGAAAGCGGAAGGCACGCCCACAGCATTAAACAAAGCGGGATAATCAGCCGTACCCTCGCTAAAAAAGCATTAAAACGTAATTTGTTCATGGTTTTCTCGTGTTTGTGGTCAATGTATTTATTTATTTTACAATCTGTTGTACAAAAACAACTCAACAAACTATGTTGCAAATATACGAACAATAATCGGTATTTCCAAATATTTAACATTTTTTTCGCAACAAGATGCGGAGATTTGTATGGTTGTGAGCCTGTCATCCAATCTGCCAATCTTTCAAGGTGGGGGCAACGAATTGTTTTTTTTATCAAAAATGCAGAGCATGAAGGTTCTCCTCTGGACATTCCGCTCTTTCAGTCCTGTATGTTTTCAGCAGCATACTGCAAGCTGCATTTTTAGGACGACCGCTTGTATGTGAATTGTGAAAAGCGAGATGTGAGATGAGATTCTCGCTCAGTTCACTTTTCACAATTCACTAAAGATGGCCGTCAAGGGTCTGTGTCGAGAGTTGTGACGAGCCGAGCAAGACCCGCACAAATCCTTTGCTCTCATCTCTCAATTCTTACCCCCTCAGTCCTCACGCCATCAATTCCCAGATGGCACAGGATGCCGAAAACGCGCTCTTCCTTCGCCGTAGCTCCGAGGTAAGTCCGAGGTAGCTCCGAGGCTTCTTCGCCCTTTAGTCGGACCTACCTCGGAGCTACCTCGGAGCTACGGAGAAGCTACAGTGGAGAAAGGACGTGGCGTTTCTTGGGGTTGGGGAGCCTATCGTTTGTCGCGTTTTTGGTGTGGATAATTACTTTTTTTTGAGGCCGAATGAATTTATTTTTCCTATAATCGAAAAAAAAATCGTATCTTT
>JAZLGA010000020.1:0-15148 GCA_045616045.1 Bacteroidales bacterium
AGTGAATATATTGGTAGTACGTCAGGCAGAATTACTGAAAGAAGCGACACTTCATTTGTGACCGAAAATTTCAAAAGCTGCGGTTATTATGCCATATTCGGATATTGGTTCATCTTAGGCAAAGAGAAAATGCAGAAACTAATGCCCGCAATACGCTTCGACCACTTAAACCGCGATATGAGCAACAAATTTGGTTATGCAAACTACTACAGCATAGGACTAACTTACCAACCATGCAAATCCATCAACTTCAAACTCAATTATTCGCTAATACACAGCAAAGGGCACAATGCAAGCAACACCTCATCTAACAACTATACACATAAGGCGGCGGCCATAGTGAACTTCAGGTTTTAGAACACTCACAGGCTGTTTTTCTGGCGCCAAAGCTGACATCTATGCCAATGAAAGAAACCACACACAAAAAGAAATGAGTTTGTTTTATTCTTCATAAAATTCAGGATGCAGCTGCCTGAATTTTCGTTCATACTGCCGCACCCTGGTGATTGTTTTGCGTGTCCAATCAAGACGTAGCATTTCCCTTTCGTCGTCGCTCAACATCCAATTCAAGTTTGAGTTCCTCAAACGCACCATAAGCGAATTCATCAACAATGCCGCCGACACGCTTATGTTGTAACTCTCTGTAAAACCAAACATTGGTATATGAATATGCATATCGGCATTATTTATGGCGAAATCCGAAAGACCAGTCTTTTCTGTTCCAAAAACAAGTGCCACCGGGAAATCAAGGGGCAGTGTCTCTGGGGTATAATCATCACGGTGAGGGCATGTCGCGACAATTTTATAACCTTTTGAATGCAACTTATCAAAAACCGCAGGAGTATTGAACTCTTCTTCATTATATTTGTGCAAGTCAAGCCATTTAGTACTTCCTACCACTATGTCAGGATTAATGTCATACACATTCCTGTTTTCAATTATATGTATATCCTGTACGCCGGCAAGATCGCAACTGCGAAGCACTGCACTTGCATTGTGTGGCTGGAAAATATCTTCCAACACAATAGTAAGATATCTTGTCCTGTTTGATAGTACCTGGTCAAAGCGTTTTTTCCTTTCGTCGGTGATAAACTGGTACAAAAAGTCGAGCAAAGCTCTGTCACGTGGCTCCATAAGCTTCATAATTTTGGCAAAGATAAACTATTCCGGCCAATAAAACGAAAAGACAAGCAAACAAGTTTCTCTTCAACCAAAACACAACCAACTGATTAATAACAACTTAACAATTTGTCTCAAGAAAAATAACCAAAAAAATATTTTTTTTGATTTTTATATGCTTAAAAAAACTACCTTTGCTCACCGAAAAATAGGATTTAAGATGGCAAAAGAAGTTATTGACAATCAGAAAGACGGCTTAGAAAACGTCGAACAGGCATTAAGCAAGACAGAGCTCTTTATTGAGAAGAACAAGAATGTTTTGATGACCATACTCATTGTGGCTATCGTAATAATATTAGCCATTATGGCTTTCAAGAAGTTCTATAGCGACCCTCGTTCAGAGCAAGCTGCTAAAGAAATGTTCAAGGCAGAGTCGTATTTTGAGAACCAAGCCTATGAGAACGCCCTCAATGGTGACGGCAACAATCTTGGCTTTATAGAAATCATCAGCAAATATGGCTCTACAAAGAGCGGCAACTTGGCACGTTATTATGCAGGCATAAGCTATCTGAAACTTGGCAAATACAACGAGGCTCTTGAGCAACTCAAGAAATTTAAAGGCAAAGACAAAGTTTTTGCTCCTTTGGCCCTTGGAGCTATGGGCGACTGCTATATGGAGCTTGGCGATGTCAACAATGCAGCCAACTACTACATGAAGGCTGCCAACGAGAAGTCAAACGAGTTCACATCACCCATCTACCTCTTCAAAGCAGGCACTGCCTATAGGATTTTGGGTGAGAACGCAAAAGCTCTCGACACATACAAACAACTGAAAGAGAAGTATCCGAACTCTATTGAAGCCCGTGAAGCGGCTACCCAGATGATAGAGTATCTGGAAAGCAACAAATAATACTCCTTTTCATTTTTTTTACAAATACCTGACCTTTCTAAATAGTCAGGTATTTTTAATATCATGACTATGAGCAAAACAAGAATTATTTATTTTGGCACACCCGAATTCGCAGCATCTCAACTGAAAGCCATTATTGAAGCCGAATATGACGTTGTTGCAGTGGTGACCATGCCCGACAAGCCCGCAGGGCGCGGCAAGAAAATACAGTCGTCGGAGGTCAAGAAAACCGCAATTGAATATGGTCTCCCTGTTCTTCAACCCGAGCGTCTGCGCGACGAAGCCTTCATCAAGGAGCTAAAGAGTTACAACGCCGACCTCTTTGTCGTTGTGGCTTTTCGTATGCTCCCCGATGTGATATGGTCGTTGCCTCCTATGGGTTCTTTCAACCTACACGCCTCACTATTGCCGCAATATCGCGGTGCAGCGCCAATCAATTTTGCAATCATCAACGGAGAAAAGACAACAGGCCTAACCACTTTCTTCTTGAACCATGAAATAGACAAAGGTGATGTCATAATGCGCGAGAGTCTCTTTATCGGCGAAGAAGAGACATTTGGAGAACTCCATGACCGCCTGATGAAATTGGGCAACAAAGTCATTGTTGAAACGATACAGAAGATAGAACGCAACGAAGTAAGCTCAATCAAGCAAGACACTCTTAACGACGAAGAATTGCATACGGCACCCAAAATAACCAAAGAATTTTGCGAAATAGATTGGAACAAAAACTGCACTCACATTTACAACCTCATAAGGGGACTTTCACCATACCCCGCAGCGAGAACGACACTGCTTTCAGAAGACGGCGAAGAACTTAGTCTGAAAATATTTTTTAGCGAAATCGAACCTTCAAAAGAGGCAACGACACCCAAAAAAGTGGTCACAGATGGCAAAAAACACTTGAAAATAGCCGCCCAAGACGGCTTTATTGTAATAAAACGGCTCCAACAAGCCGGGAAAAACGCCATGTCGGTAGAAGAGTTTTTGAGAGGTCAACAAATTGAAAACAAATGGATTAAAGCAAAATAACAAACACACTGTTAAGTCGCCTGATAAAAAATCAAAAAAAAAAAGTATTCTTTTCAAGAAAAATATTGCTCTTTTAAAAAATGAATGTATATTTGTAGCGAATAAAATACTAATCAAAAAAATTAAACAACATGAACAAAAGCGAACTTATCAGTGCCATAGCCGAAAAGGCTCAAATCACTAAGGTTGATGCAAAAAAAGCTGTCGATGCTTTTATGACTGCTACAGCTCAGGTATTGAAAAAAGGTGACAAACTGCAACTCATCGGTTTAGGAACTTTCTCAGTTGCTAAGCGTGCTGCAAGAAATGGCCACAACCCTGCTACAGGCAAAGCCATTAAGATCCCTGCAAAGAAATATGTTAAATTCAGACCAGCAAGCAACCTGCTTAAGTAAGAATTAGACATTTATTCAAGCAAAGAGGACGGCAAAAACGTCCTCTTCTTTTTAACACACTTCAAAAAAAACTTACTATTGCCAATCAATAAAGTCCATCAGTTTCTTTGCTCCTGCGGCATTTGAAAACCTATTATCGAGGACGGACACCCTTTTAGCAATGTCTTCTTTCGCAAAGGGCATGACAAAATATTTTTTTATAATCTCAACTATAGCCGCAGGATAGTCTGCAACATGGCACAACTCTTCCAAGCCGGTACCGTGAAGCATATTGTGATTCACAACACAATGACGGCCCATATACAAAGCATTAAGAAGCTTTAGTTTCATACCCGTAGGCTGGTCTGTTATAAGAACATTTACTTGGGCATTAGCGACAAGTTCTCTCATGACTGCATCTGACGGGTCGGCAACCAGTGAAACATTTTCCAAAGAAGCAGCCATTGCAGCAAGCTTTTCTGACGGTCTGTGTCCTGCGACGACACATTTCATGTCAACTTTGGAAAAAACATTGGCAACAAGCCATTCTGCGGCTTTGGCATTTTCATTTACAGAAAGGTTTCCATGATATAGCACATAATCGCCCCTACCTTTTTTTGACAACACGCTCTCGAAAGAGTTGAAGCCCGGAATGAAAATGACATTGTCAACGAACCTGCTGAAGTAGTCTGAGTCTGCCTGAGATATGGCTACTACATTCTTTATCTTCGGCAAAACGCGTTCAAAATTGCGCAACTTGCGCCACTCCATCTCATAAAAGAGACGTTTCCACAATTTATCCTCAGATCTGGCCAGCAAACGATAGTAATCCTGCTCCACATTATGCATCCTAACGTAAATGTTGCGGTCATCAAAGCGGCCGTCATCCACTATGAAAGAGGTGTGAAACCCTTCGCACAAAATAGGGTATCTGTCGAGGAGAAGGTTTTTTGCAAGTTCTTCGTTTATGCGCGACTGTACAATGTATGGAAGCCGTGAGACAAGGCTCAACAATGGAGAATTACGCTTATAATATTTAACTTCAAAGCACAGCCCTTCCAGACATGGCTGCTGTACACGGCCATACTCATAGCAATGCAGATGTATCTTAACACCTTTTTCCGACAAAGATTTTATCTTGTAATAAACATCAATAACACCTCCATAATCGGGCGGATATGGCACGTCAAACGATATTATATGCAGATGGCATTCAGACATAGTGCTCATATATTTTAACAAGGCGTTTCTCTTCATTGTCCCAATTCAATTCGGAAGCAGCCCATTGCAAGTTCTTTTTCCACAACTCACGCCTTGTTTCATTTGCAAGGCCTTGTTTTATTGCATCGGCTATTGTCACAGGGTTGTGGTTTTCTACAAATAGGCCAATGTCATAATGCCTAATTATCTGCGACACCTCAACGAGACACGAGGCGGCCACAACAGGCACTCCTGCATGAATAAAGTCAAAGAGCTTATTGGGGAGGCAATAGCGATAGTTGAGATTAGTGTCTTTGTCGAGACAAAACCCCAGTTCGGCCAGTTGTGTATAGCGCATCATCTTCTTATAAGGCATACGCGGGAAAAAACCTATACGGTCGCTGATGCCAAGACCATCAACCATATTTTTAAGATTGTCGAGCACATCGCCGCCGCCTATCATCATAAGATAGCAATCGTCCAAGAAACGCAAGGCTTCAACAAGTTCCTCCGCTCCACGCTGCACATTGATGCCAGAACCCTGCAACACAAGAAGGTGTTTATTGGAAGGCAAGTCCAATTGCGCACGTTCACTTGAATCAACCCTGACATGCATGGGTATGTTGCGTACGACATTTACAGTCACGCCATATTTGTCGCGGAAAAGTTGTGCAATAGACTCATTGACAGTTATCATTTCATCGAGGCGTGGGACGACAAAACCTTCTATCATTTTCCAAATTCGCTGTATGCGAGGACGATTCACCAGTTCTGGTGTCTCGGTGAAATACTCATGGCTGTCGTAAATCATCCTTGTGCGTTTGATGCGCGACACGAAAAAGTTTGGCAACAAAGTGTCCAAATCGTTTGAAAGCAACAGGCCGGCCTTGTGAAAAAGGAGATAGAGAAACAGGCGGATATTGTATTCGGCATAGAAAAGAGGGCCTCTCTCGAACAGAAGTTTCATCCTATGTGTTTTGTATGGCCTTTCGTCCATGGGAGGACTCTTGCGCTGGCGTCGTCCAACAAGAATCACCTCGCAACCCATCTTTTGCAAAGTAAGACAAGACTTGTTGACACGCTGGTCTGTCACAAGGTCGTTGATTACCGATACAATGACTCGCTTCATAACTTTACAAATCTCCAATATCCAATCATAAAATGCGCGACTCTGCTCAAACATCCAAAAGACATTGACAAAAGTTCACATATCATTAATTTCGCAAAGTTACAATTTTAGTTTCTAAAAAATGACGAGACCATTACAAAAATCATTACTTTTGCAATGTGTGTAATAATCAACAAGAGACATCATGATGAAAGCAAATGTGGATCTTCAGCCATATAACAGTTTCGGATTCAAGGCAAAGGCGAGAGACTTGACTGAGATAAACGACGAAAGAGACTTACAAAATCTTATCAGAAGAGGCCAACTTAAGGACCAGAATATACTTGTGATAGGCGGAGGCAACAACATTCTGCTCACTCAAGATGTTTTTGATGGCATTGTCATCGTCATGCGCAACAAAGGCATAAAGCGCATTTATGACGAAGGCAACAATGTGATTTACCGCATTCAGGCAGGAGAAGACTGGCCCGAATATGTCAAACTGATGGTGTCGAAAGGACTTTATGGGGTTGAGAATCTTGCCGGCATTCCGGGTACTATAGGTGCCGCGCCAGTGCAAAACATCGGAGCTTACGGGATGGAACTTAAAGACAGTTTTGTGCAATGCGAAGCCATACAACTTGCGACAGGAAAACGACGCATCTTCGACAACAAGGAATGTGTGTTTGGCTACCGCAGCAGCATTTTCAAAACCATGTTAAGAGGTCAATATGTCATAACCTCTGTTGACATAAAATTGTCGAAACAAGCCGAGCTGAATTTGGATTACGGCAACATCAGGTCATTTTTGGAAGAAAACAAGATTGCCAAACCTTCTTTACAAGATGTACACGATGCCATCTGCTCCATTCGCGACACAAAACTGCCAAACCCCAAAATACTGGGCAACTCAGGTAGTTTTTTCAAGAATCCTGTAATAGATGAAGCACAATATGAGGAACTGACAAGAGACTATCCCGACATGCCACACTATGACGAGCCCAACGGAAAAGTCAAGATACCAGCCGCATGGCTTATTGAACACACAGGGTGGAAAGGCAGACGTGAAGGCAATGTGGGAGTATATGAGAAGCAACCACTCATCTTAGTACACTTCGGCAACGGGAAAGGCAGCGACATAACAAGTCTTGCACAAGAGATACAAAATTCGGTAAGCGACAAGTTCGGCATAAAGCTTTTGCCTGAAGTAAACTACATATAAAACATTATAATAATTTCCTGCCCGCACCAGTTTATTTAATTATACACGCAATAAATTGCACAATATTCCCAAAATATTGTGTATATTTGCAAACTATATGAAACTGATAGATTTTATACACAAGATACTTGTCAAAAAAGAGTTTGAGCGCTTTATTGCAAAACGCAAGCCCGCTGTTATGCCACGCTTGGACAAGCCAATTGCCATAACTTTTATTCTGGAAGACACCGACAAGCAGACTATTAGCGATATAAGAGCCATCTCCAGAAACATTTTTGGCCATGTCCAGAACAAATTCATCATCATCAACAAGATGCAAACAGACACTTGCCTGCAAACAGACTCTTTTTTGGAGGTAACACCAAAGGACTTCAACTTCCTAAAACTTCCTAAATCGGAAACCAGAGACAACCTTGACAAGATAACAGCATCCCACGTGCTGGTCAATATGGCACGCAACAATCCCGACGTAAGCGATTACTTAAGCATCTTGGTAAAGGCGCTGTTCCGCTGCTGTTTCGAGTCGGGCAGCAATGACAATATTTATGACCTTCTCATCAACACTGCACAAAACAGCTCGCCAATAACAAACACAAAAATACTGCACGACTATCTGGAAGCTTTAACAGGTACAAAAACACCAACAAACAATTCCAACGCATAACACAGCCTGCATCATGAAGAAAAACATTTTCAAAGCTATCGGAGTAGCACTTGTGACTCCGTTCAACAACGACCTTAGTGTCGATGTCGAAGCATTGAAAGACATAGTTAACCATGTCATAGCCAACGGAGCCGATTTCCTTGTTGCCTTAGGCACAACTTCTGAGGCGGCCACCATGAGCGACGAAGAAAAGAGAACAGTTTTGAAAACCATTCTCAACACCAATGCTGGACGCCTGCCCGTCATGCTGGGTCTGGGAGGCAATTGCACCGATGCTGTCATCAGCAACATAAAGAAACAAGACTTTGAAGGCATAGGAGGGATATTAAGCGTAGTACCTTATTACAACAAGCCAAACCAGTGCGGAATGACCGCCCATTTTAACGCCATAGCCAACAGCAGCCCTGTTCCTGTCATAGTTTATAATGTCCCAGGACGTACAGGAGTGAACCTCACTTCGGCTACTACACTCACATTGGCACAACACCCTAACATAACCGCCGTCAAAGAGGCTTCTGGCAACATGACACAGATAATGGAGATACTCGCCAACCGTCCTGGCGACTTCGACGTGCTTTCGGGTGACGACAGCATCACGATGCCTCTAATGGCAATGGGTGCAGACGGAGTGATATCAGTAGCCGCCAATGCTTACCCCAACATCTTCAGAATCATGAGAAAAGCATTGGGCAACAATGACATAAAACAAGCCGCCAAGGCTCATTTGGCAATGCTAAGGATGAACGAGCTGATTTTTGCCGACGGCAACCCCGCTGGCATCAAAGCACTCTTGAGCCATATTGGACTATGCCAGAACACACTCAGGCTCCCTTTGGTATGCGCCAACAAACAAGTCGAAAACGACATAAACGCTGAATGGGACACAAAACTCTCAAAATACAACTGACATATTACACTTAAAAAAAACAAATATCATGTTTATTTTAAAGAAATTTTTCTCTTTTAGTACATTCATCCTACTGAATATCAGCATATTTGCTCAAAACAACAACCTTAACGCGCTCATGCGCTCACGCAACGAATATTATTTCAGCATTGAAACAAACAGCAAAACCGACACGAAAACCATCGACAATCTTGTATGCATTGACAAAGTGGAAGGCAACAAAATAATTTGCTATGCCAACAACGCCCAATACGACAAGTTGGTCTCAAAAGGCTACGCCACAACCCTACTCACCCCGCCTTCGATGCTTGAAGAAGCAAAAATGTGGGACGGCAGCGACCGTGCCTCCTATGAATGGGACAGTTATCCGACATACAATGCCTACGAGCAGATGATGAACGATTTTGACGAATACGAAAACTGCACGGTTATGACACTCGGCACTCTCAACAGCGGAAGAAAGATAATGGTTGCCCGCATCAACAATGGAGAGCCTGAAGGCAAACCGCGTTTCATCTATACTTCAACCATTCACGGCGATGAGACAACAGGATGGATACTGATGCTACGACTCATCGACTACCTTCTTACCAGCAACGACAGCCGTGCACGCTTCATAGTCAACAACCTTGACATTTTCATCTGCCCAAATGCCAATCCTGACGGCACTTACCATGGAGGCAACAATACCGTCTATGGTGCCACACGTGCCAACGGCAATGGAGTTGACATGAACCGAAACTACCCTGATTTTGATGACGGCCCCAACCCAGACGGCTTAAGTTATCAGAACGAGACCCAATGGTTCATGAACCTTGCCCAAGAATACCTATTCACAATGGGAGCCAACTACCACGGAGGTGCCGAAGTCGTCAACTACCCATGGGACACATACCAACCACACCATGTGGACAACGAATGGTGGAAACTTGTTTCAAAAGAATATGCCGACAAATGCCAAGAAGTCAGCAGCAATTACATGGTTGACTTGAACGACGGCATCACAAACGGATATGCCTGGTACACCATCACAGGAAGCCGTCAAGACTACATGAACTATTACGCTGAATGTCGTGAATTAACAATAGAATGCTCGACCACCAAACTTCCTTCGGCCAACAACCTGCCCCATTTCTGGGACTGCAACTTCGATGCCATGCTCTCATTCCTTGAACAAGCTTTATACGGCATTCATGGCATTGTTACCGATTCCATAACGGGACAACCTCTGCAAGGCGTAAAAGTCAAGGTCATCGACCACGACGAAGACTATGCCAAAGTAACCTCACACGAGGCAGGCGACTATCACCGCGTGATAAAGGCCGGCACTTACTCCCTGCTATTCACAAAAGACGGTTATTGCCCCACAATCAAGACAGTCTCCGTACAAGACGGACTTGCGACAAACCTTGATGTGAAACTCATTCCTGGAGATTGCCTGCTTGCCGACTTCTCCGCCGACAAGACCATAATTGCCACTGGAGAGACTGTGTATTTCACCGACATGTCCATAGGAGGCAACATCAGCAACCACTACTGGCAGTTTGAGGGTGGGACACCAGCCGCATCGACAACGGCAAACCCTTCAGTGAGATACAACACGCCTGGTGTTTACCCGGTAACACTAACCATAAGCAGTTCTTCGGAAAGCGACCAAATAACAAAAACAGAGTATATCACAGTGGCAGAAAGCGAATTCAACATGAGTTCGACCACCATACACGCATGCAACACATTGTTCTACGACAACAACGGCCCTGACAAAGACTACAGTTCAAACGTTAACATGACGACAATAATATATCCAGAAGACGAGAATGCCACACTTCAAGTCATATTCGCCGAATTTGCCACTGAAGAAAGCTATGACATCCTTTACATCTACGATGGCGCTGGTGCCAACAACAACAGCCTTATTGGGACATATAGCGGTGCCGACTCTCCAGGAACGGTAACAGCCAGCACCCCAGGTGGAGCACTCACCTTCGTCTTCATTTCGGACCCGTATATGGAAGAAAAAGGATGGACAGCACTCTTAAAATGCATTGTCGAGACTCCCGCCGAACCACTCACAGCGACAGTGACAGCAAACCCAGAAAGCATCATTGAGCACCAAAGCTCCCAACTGACAGCGACAGCCGCTGGAGGCTCAGGAACGTACACTTACACATGGGTGCCAGCCGAAACTCTTGACAACCCCGCATCGGCCACACCTATTGCGACACCGACAGAGACCACTACGTACACAGTCACCGTCAACGACGGAAAAGAAATCGCCACAGCACAAGTGACAGTGACAGTGACACCTGATGGCACGATTGAGACCTCAAACTCATTCAAGATATATCCAAACCCTGCCAACAACGAAGTGAAAATTGAGACGACGGACATAACTGAAAAGACCACGTACCGTCTTTACAACAGCCTTGGCCAAGAATGTGGCAACGGCATCATTGAAGGCAGCATCAACATAAACACCTCCACACTCGAAAACGGAGTTTATTTCATAGAGATTAGTAGCACCAACAAAACCACAACCAGCAAAATCATTGTCAGATAAAGATTTCGCAATAAAAGTCGAAAAAAGACGTTTGAAGTATGTCAAAAAAGTGTAATTTTGCAGCATGGTAAAATATAGATACATAGCGACAATAACATTGTCAGCCACAATGGCCATATTAGCATCGTGCAACGAGTACAAGCAAATCATAAAGAGTACCGACAGCGAGATGAAGTTCGAGGTAGCCAACGACTATTACGACCGTAACGACTTCAACAAGGCTTTGATGCTATATGACCTGCTCCAAACATCTTTCCGCAATACCACAAAGGGAGAAGTAGTGGCTTTCAACACTGCGATGTGCTATTTCAACACCAAGGAATACGATGTTGCGAGCTACTACTTTAAAAAATATGTGGACACATACCCTTACTCGCGCAACACAGAGAAGGCCGCCTTTCTTAGTGCATACTGCAGCTATCTACAGTCGCCTGCAATAAGTCTAGACCAAACATCCACATACGAGGCGATGAAGAAACTGGGCGCATTCACCGAGAAATACCCCAAAAGCGACAGTCTTGACAGAGCAAAGGAAATGATTCAGAACCTCAACGACAAACTAGAGGCAAAAGACTACAACATCTGTATGCTGTACTACAAGATGGGCAACTACATGTCAGCGATAGCATCATTCGAAAACATGCTGAGAAAACACCCCAACACCACACACAGAGAGGAGATACTATACAACATGTCAAAAGCATATTTTGACTATGCAGAAAACAGCGTATTAGAGAAACAGCGCGAGAGATATGAAGCCTGTGTGGAACGACACAACACCCTTACATACCTGTTCCCCGAAAGCAAGTACATCAAAGAACTTGAACCTATAGCAAACAAAGCAAGAATAAAATTAGAAAATTTCAAATAAAATGGACTTCAAAAAAATCAAAACTGAAACAACAGTTGTCACACGCCAAAAAGACCAATTCTACCAAGGCACAGGCAACATTTACGAAACCATAGCCATCTTGGCAAAACGCGCAAACCAAATCTCTCTTGAGATGAGGGACGAACTCAACAAGAAAGTTGAAGAATTTGCCACTGCCAATGACAACATCGTAGAAGAAATACACGAGAACAAAGAGCAAATCACCATCGCTAAGTTCTACGAGCAATTGCCCAAGCCCACCCTTATCGCCACACACGAGTTCCTGAACAACGGGATATACTACCGCAGCCCCAACAAGGACGAGATAAAGGACGGTTTCTAAACCACTATCAAAACATCAATTCGGATATCGCACCAACAAGAAAAACCATGAAAAGCGCCCTAAGACACATTGGAATCTCAATGGTTATGTTTATTGCAATGATGGTGCAGGCCACAAGCCATGCACAAGAAATAAAGTGTGACGTCCGCATCAACTCCAGCCAGATAGCAGGCACCGACAAACACGTCTTCGAGAACCTTCAAAGCGCATTATATGAGTTCATCAACAGCACAAAGTGGACAAACGCAAAGTTCAAACAAGCGGAAAAGATAGAATGCTCGATTGCCATCACACTGAAAGAACGCACCAGCAGCGACTCATACACAGGCGAGATAAACATGGCACTACGCCGGCCTACCTACAAGGCTAGTTATGCCACCCCGCTGTTCAACTATGTTGACACACGATTCAACTTCAGCTACGCTGACGGACAGCAACTTGACTTCAACCCCAACACTTACATATCGGAAATCACCTCTACTTTGGCCTTTTACATCTATATGTTCCTTGGGTTCGACTTTGACAGTTTCTCCCCCAACGGAGGCGACAACTTCTACGCCATAGCCGAATCAATAGTCAACTCGGCACAGAACTCCAACGAATATGGATGGCTCGCCACAAACCGCCAAAACCGCTACTGGCTTGTGGAAAACATGCGTAACAACGCCATGCAGCCATTGCGTCAATTTCTTTATGAATATCATCGCACAGGCCTCGACATAATGTCGGAGAAACCAGACGAAGGCCGTGCGAACATCTGCAACGCACTTCAACACCTGCAGACCATATACGAAAAAGACCCCACCTGCTTCTATCTGCAACTGCTTATTGAAACCAAACGCAATGAGATAATACAAGTTTTCTCTGAAGGCACACAGCAGGAAAAGACAAAAGCCGTCAACATAATGAAGACCATTGATGCCTCCAAGGCAAACGAATATGACGCCATTTTGAACGGAAAAAGAAAATGAGAAGCGTAATTCATGCTGACCACAATCCCCGATAAACAAAGTCAACAACATGCTTACAAACCTTAAAATATGCAACTATGCCCTAATTGAAAACCTCACAGCCTCTTTCGGAGAAAACTTCAGCGTGATAACAGGAGAAACTGGTGCCGGCAAGTCAATACTGCTCGGAGCTTTGGGATTTGTGCTTGGCGACAGAGCCGACAATAACATACCCTACGACAAAGACAAAAAATGCATTGTGGAAGCCGAGTTCACAATAGACGAAGAAACAAAACCAATCTTCGACGCCTACGACATCGACTTCGACACTTGCTGCACCATAAGACGTGAACTGACTCCACAAAAAAAAACCAGGACTTTTGTCAACGACACTCCCGTCACACTCCAAGCACTTAAAGAATTAGGAACGCATATCGTTGACATTCACTCACAACACGACTCCCTACTTTTAACCGACAACAACTTCAGAATCAGCATAATAGATAGCATCGCCGGCAACAAAGCACTTTTGGAGGAATACAAAAACACATACGAGAAATACTGTCTGACACGAAACAAACTCAACGTCCTAACCGAAAAGGCAAAAAACAACATTGCAGAAAATGACTATCTCAAATTTCAACTCAACGAACTGGTGAAAGCCAACATAACAGAAGGAGAATATGAGGAAAACGAGCAGAGCCTACGAATACTTGAGAACTCGGAAGAGATAAACAACCTCATATTCATCGCCACGGCCGCCCTTGAAGAGTCGGAGACATCAATACTGACACTGATCAACGACGTTGAGAACTCACTTGACAGACTATGCCGCATAATTCCCGACACCACACAGTTGGCTGAACGCACAAAAACAACGAAGATAGAACTCAAGGACATAGCATACGAACTAAACAAATTGCACGAGAACCACAACTTTGACGAGAACACCCTTGCAGAGCTACAAGAACGACAAAACATCATTGGCAGGCTCATGACGAAACACAACGCAAGTCAAAGCAGCCAACTTATTGAGCTCAGAGAAGACCTTCGCAGACGTGTAGAGGCATTTGGAAACATCGACAAAGACATTGATGAAGCGCAAAAAGAACTGTCGTTGACTGAGAAAGAACTAAAAACTCTTAGTGGCAAGTTACACTCAAAACGCGTGGAAGCAGCAAAGAAATTCGGTGATGAAGTGGCTATCACTGTTAGACAACTCTCTATGCCACATGCAGTCCTCAACATTGTCGTTGACGACACACACTGCTTCAACGTCAACGGAAGTGACGAAATAAGATTTTTGTTCTCGGCCAACAAAGGCATTGAACCTGCCGAATTGCAAAAAGTGGCTTCAGGCGGCGAGTTGTCCAGACTCATGCTGTCGATGAAGAGTACCATGGCTGGACATACTTTCATCCCTACACTTATCTTCGATGAGATTGACACAGGCGTATCTGGCGAAATGGCAGCCAAGATAGGAAACATCATGGTTAAGATGGGCGAAAAACAACAGATCATCGCCATAACCCACCTACCGCAAGTGGCAAGCAAGGCTTCAAAGCAATACCTTATCTATAAAGACAATCTCGGCGAGAAGACCAAGTCAAACATAAGGCTCCTTAACGACTCGGAACGCATAGGCGAAATAGCCAAAATGCTCAGCAACGATAAAGTCACCGATGAGGCAATAACTGCAGCTGAAGCACTCCTGAAAAAATAAGAATCCAAATGCCGCACAAAACACGGCACAATATTTGAACCAAACATCATATATGAAACAAAAATAGCATTATATGAAGACAATAATGATTTTAAGCATCATGGTTTTGCTTTCTACAGCCCCGTCATGCAACAGTCTTGATGCCAGTACAAGCAAAAACGAAAA
>JAZLGA010000021.1:0-6715 GCA_045616045.1 Bacteroidales bacterium
TTTTGTTTTTTTTTTGACGGAGGCAAAGATGATCATTTTTTCCATTCAGACGGGAAGGAAGGAACTTTCCTTTCTTCCTTCTGATAAAAATATTGATTTTACTGACCTCCGCAAAAGTTGCATTTGTCTCTTGAATTTAGGAAACAAAATATGTCTCTTTGCACAGAATTTCAAATGTTATTTTTTTTACGAAACGTCAACTTTTGCCAAAACAGCAGCGCATGCTGAAAGAGATGGGAACCCAGATAAAACTCGCCCGTTTAAGGCGCGACATCACATCACAGGAGATAGCTGAAAGGACTTCGTTGGGGCGCAACACAATAGTGAACATAGAAGCAGGTTCAGAGTCGGTGGCGATGGGCAGCTATTTCATGGTTCTTGTGGCTTTTGGCCTGGATAACGACATACTGAAACTCGCCAAAGACGACATCCTTGGGAGCAAGTTGCAAGACGCAAACCTGATGCCCAAGAAACGTGCAAAATCAGAATAGTGATAGTATTTAACATCGCCATAAACAACAGCGACGACCACTTGCGAAATCACGGTTTTATCCTGACGAAAAAAGGTTGGGAACTGTCACCAGCCTACGACCTCACTCTATCCCCTTTTGGCAGCAGTCTGAAACTGAACATCACAGAGAACGACAACACTGCAGACTTTGACCTTGCCTTGGAAACAGCCCCATTCTACGGAATAGGTTTCACAGAAGCCAAACAACTAATCGACGACATAAAGAAGAAAGGCTCACAATGGCAAAAAAAAAACATATCCGTCGGACTCTCATCGCCAGAACAAGAGCTTATGTCACCAGCATTTGAGCGGTGTTGCTGAAATATTTGCCCATTCAGTTGTTTTCACCTATAATGGATCTAATCTTGCGTCTGTCTTTGGCAAAAATTCGGGAAAAGATCAGTTCTTAATGCCAAAAAAAATTGCAAAAGTATTGATTTTTTTTGGCTTAATTTTATTGGGAAAGCGCATCAGCCTGGCAGAATTTCCTCATCCTGCAACGCATATTTTGCTTGATGTTGCCTGCATAGAGCCATGAGTCGGTAAAATGAAGGTTACCATACGGGAAAAAGTTGGCAAAAGCCTCTATATAACATATTTTTGGGTCTATCTCAGGACATACCATCACATGGTTCACAAGATGTCCACACACTGTATGCGGCATCAAAAGAACACTGTCGGCATTTGCATTGTAATGAGCTTTGCCAAGATGAAGTTCGGTTTGTACGAAAACGGTATCGTCCGACCATATAAGCGGATTTATGCCAGCCGCATCATTGGCAAACAAAGGCGAGACTGCATCAATGTCTGTCACTGAGTTGAAAACAACAAGTTTGCCAGAAACACTGTCACTGACAGGGGCAAGTTGTGGGAAGGCATCCAACTCAGCTTGCGACACTGCCGTTCCAATGCAATAGGCTGCCAGCATAATGTCACGCTGTTCGTCGGAAAGGCCTTTCTTCAACAGTTCAACAAGCAATTGAGAGCCTTGGCTATGCCCAACAAGGAAAAACGGCCTCCCGTCGTTCCAATGTTCCATATAATAGTCGAAAGCTGATTTCACATCGGAATATGCCATTGAAAACGCACTTGCCATAATGCTGTCAGACTGACTGTAGGTCTCGAATATCATTTGTCTGTAATAAGGTGCATAAAAATTGCACTCATCATATAACATTTTGTTGAACCGTTGGTTTTCGTTAGCCAAAAGCCTCATTTCCATTTCAGTGATGTCGGCATTCCACAAGGAGTCGTTATCGCCAAACGATACCATTGTCACGGTGGGATACACATAAAATATATCGGCCTGCTTGCCTTCCCCACCCCGCGAATACCAATAAGTGGAATCGGAATAGTCGATCTCTGAAATGATTTCTTTTTCATTCTTTACATTTTTGCACGATGACAATACAAAAGCAATCAATAGAATGTATAAGTATCTGTTTTTCATCACAATAAAACAATGTTTTGTTCTGCAAATGTAGCAATTATTTTTTTATCACAATCAATGCGACACTTTCAATCCAACAAGTTTTCGTAATTTTGCAGAAAATAAGAAAGAAATGGCAAAGAAAAAGAAAATAAAGAACACATTAAGTGTTTTCACCAATACCATACTTAGCATATACGGTGCCAACCCTTTCAAGCCTATGAACTACAAACAGATTTGCAAGGCGATGGGAATAAAGGATCAGGCGGGCAAAGACGTGGTTTACAATCTGCTCATGGATCTGAAAGACCAAGGGAAACTTGTTGAAGAACGCCCCTTCCGTTATGTGTTGAGTCCAGAGACTCGAACTGAATACTCTCCAAAACCTCAATTCATTGAAGGTATCGTTGATATGAAATCGACAGGAAAAGCATACGTCATCCCAACCGATGGTTCGGAGGACATATTCATTGCAGCGAACAACACCGGCAAAGCTCTACATGGCGACCTTGTCAAGGTGGCATTGTTTCCAAAACGCAAAAACAAGAAAAGCGAAGGTGAGATTGTCGATGTCATTGAGCGCAAATTCATCAACATTGTTGGCGTATTGCATATAAGCAAATCGAGTGGTTTCGCATACGTCATTCCCGATGCAGAAAACATGCCTGTCAACATCTACATTCCACAGCTACTGCCAAAGGATGCTCGCAACGGCTACAAGGTCATGACGCGCATAGTGGAATGGCCTGACGGAGCAAGAAATCCTTTGGGAGAGATAACCAAAGTGCTTGGTGCGCCAGGCGAAAACGAGGTGGAAATGGAGTCGATACTAGCTGCCCACAACTACCCAATCCTCTTCCCCGTCGATGTCGAGAAAGAGGCAGAAGCCATCGACACCAAAATAAGCAAACAGGAGCTGGACAAGCGACGTGATTTCAGGGGTGTGTTCACCATCACCATAGACCCTGCCGACGCAAAAGACTTTGACGATGCTGTCTCCCTACAAAAACTAAGCAACGGACACTGGGAAGTTGGAGTTCACATAGCAGACGTCTCCCATTATGTCAGGCCAGGAAGCGAAATAGACAAAGAAGCCTTAAGCCGAGGCACTTCGGTGTATCTCGTGGACAGGACAATACCAATGTTACCCGAAAAGTTATGTAACAACGTATGTTCACTCCGACCCGATGAGGAAAAACTAACCTTCTCTGTTGTTTTCGAAATGGACGACGAAGCCAAGATATTCAACAATTGGATTGGAAAAACAGTCATAAAATCATGCAGAAGATACGCATACGAAGAAGTCCAAGAGATGATTGAAGGCGGCGACGGCGACTATAAAGACGAACTACTCGTTCTCAACAACCTGGCTCACAAGCTTCGCGACAAACGCATTGCATTGGGATGCATCAACTTCCACAACGAAGAAGTTAAATTCGTACTTGACGAGAACGCACATCCCATCGACACTTATATTCGCGAACAAAACGAATCGCACGAACTCATCGAAGACTTCATGCTATTGGCCAACCGCACCGTGGCAGAGACATTCGGAACACCCAACAGCAAATGGAAAAACCACACCTTTGTATATAGAATTCACGACGAACCCAACCCTGAAAAATTGAACACTTTCCTTCAACTCATCTCACGACTTGGCTATACAATGAACATCAGTTCAAGACAGTCTCTTGTCAAGTCATACAACAAACTCTTTGAAGATGTTGAAGGCAAAGGCGAGAAAAACCTTGTTGAGACAGTTGCACTCCGAACCATGGCAAAAGCCATATACAGCACCGAAAACATAGGCCACTACGGTCTCGCTTTCGATTACTACACACACTTCACATCCCCTATACGACGCTATCCAGACCTTATGGTTCACCGTCTCATAGAACGTTATCTTATAGAAAAGCAGCCTTCGGTAAGCAAAAAAGACTACGAAGAGATGTGCATACACGCTAGTGAAATGGAAAAACAAGCCGAAGAAATGGAACGACAATCTGTAAAATACAAACAAGCCGAATATCTACAAGACAAGATAGGAATGATATTCGAAGGACTTGTCTCAGGAATCAGCAAATGGGGTGTTTTTGTAGAGTTGAAAGACAACAAATGCGAAGGTATGATACGTTATGACGACATCCCTGGCGACTACTACTTCCTCGACGAGGACAACTTCCGCATAATCGGCCAGACAACCGGCGCAATCGTTCAATTGGGCGACAACGTCAAAGTTAAAGTCAAAAGCGTTGACTTGCTAAAGCACCGTATGGACTTCGAACTTGTCAGCATGCCACAAAAGAGCAAAAAGAAAAAGAAAAAGAAAGACTAAAACAAATTCTTTTTTCACAAAAAGAGTCGTTGGATTGCTTTTCCAACGACTCTGTTTTTTTTCCACAACTTTGCAACCAAATTGCAAAAAACTTAGGCGTATAGGTCAAAAATTTGCTGGAACGGATAAAATGTATAGAGCCGCCACATTGTGACGGCTCAATATTTGCAGATTTTAGGTTCTACTGCTTTGTCCAATATTCGATCCCACCATCAAAATAAGATAGCGTCATATTGGTTTTGGATAATGAAACTATTAATTGAGTCTCATTATATGGACGACTGTCAACATCATCACTTATTGTGTTGTAAGTGAGCGTATTGTTACTCGCATTATAAGACCATGTCCCGCTTGTATGTTCAATACTACTTCCATCACAAGTCCACCAATAATCAAACAAACAAGTATGGTCACTATTGAGAACTAATTTGCTAGTCCAGCCACCACCATAAGCAGCACAATAGTTATCATACTTTCTCCATGTTCCAACAAGCATTTTTTCTTCACTGCTAAGTTTGTCGTTTTTTCTACAATCAGTTAATGTAAGTGCTAAAAAAAGCATTAAAGGTAAAACAAGTAATTTCTTCATTTTTATGAATTTTTAATTAAACATAAGTATTTTTCAGGCTAATGGACAAAAATTATGCTGAAATCTTCCGAAAGCCTAGTAATAACTATGGGTTGTGTGCGTTCAAATACTATGAATAAAAAAACATTGAATTTGACACACTTTTTTGGATAGTATCAGGTTTCTTCTCGTTGACACGTACAATAAGGACAAAAACATCATTTTTTTAGAGCAACGGCTCAACTTTCTTTTCAGCAACGAAGAGCAGAAAAGAGAATTAAGAGGCATCAAGTCCGAGAAACCTCTAAAAATCCCTCCGCCATCAGGTAGAGGGATTTTTCATTACATCTCTATTTATATAATAGGATATTATTTATACTCAGCAAGTACGTCTTTCACGCGGTCTGGAGTCATACGGCCATAGACCTTGTCACCCACTTCGATGACAGGAGCAAGACCGCAAGCACCTACGCAACGGAGGCAAGTCAATGAGAACTTGCCATCAGGTGTTACCTCACCAACGTTAATGCCAAGTTGACGTTTCAATTCGTCCAATACCTTTTCGGCACCACGAACATAGCAAGCTGTTCCAAGGCATACAGCAATTGGATGCTCACCTTTAGGTGTCATGGTGAAGAACGAATAGAAGGAAACGATTCCGTAAACTCTTGAAACAGGGATGTTCAGTTCGAGAGCAACAATTTCCTGGACTTCCTTTGGCAGATAGCCGAATTCGCCTTGAACCTTGTGCAGCACGTTGATGACTTCACCTTCTTTGTTGCCAAAAGATTTGCAAACGTCTTTGATGAAGTTTATCTTTGATTCTGATAATTTAATAGTTGCCATATTTGATATCCTTTCTATTTATTTACAACATTATTCACCACAAGCTTCAACGTGTTGTGATTTGTCAAAGTAATGTGTGTGGAGCTGTTCGTGGCTGAGGTGGCCGCAAGGTTCGCCGTAGTATTCCTTGTAGATAGCGATGATATCAGGATTTTCGTGTGACTTGCGGATTGGTTTGCCAGCATCTTCACGATAGGTAGCTTCCATACGCTTGCGGATGATGTCGCTGTTGCCATGGTGGTAAGGTTGACCAGCGCCACCTATGCAGCCGCCTGGGCAAGCCATGACTTCGATGAAGTGGAAGCCGCGCGGGTTGCCGTTGCGTACTTCTTCCATCATCTTACGAGCATTGGCAAGGCCGTAGCAAACGCCAACATGAACCGGGAGTCCGTTGAAGTCAACAGTGGCTTCCTTCATGCCTTCAAGGCCACGAACCACTTCAAGGTCGATGTTGGCAAGAGGTTTGCCAGTATAGACTTCGTAAGCGGTACGGACAGCAGCTTCCATAACACCACCGGTAGCACCGAAGATGACAGCAGCACCTGTTGACTGGCCAAGTGGGCTATCGAAGTCAGTTTCTTCGAGGTTGTCAAGGTTGATGTTGCATTGTTTAATCATGTGAGCCAGTTCGCGAGTAGTCAGTGAGTAATCGACATCAGGATTGCCGTTCACCTTGAATTCATCGCGGGCGCATTCGCTCTTCTTAGCCAAGCAAGGCATGATGGATACGACAACCATGTCTTCTCTCTTCACGCCAATCTTCTGTGCGAAGAAATTCTTGGCGACGGCACCAAACATTTGTTGAGGTGACTTGGCAGTTGAAGGATAGTCAAGCAAGTCAGGGAAGTTCTTTTCATAGAATGAAACCCAACCTGGGCAGCATGAAGTGAACAAAGGCAGAGCGGTCTTTTCACCGTTCAGGAACTTCTTAACGCGACCGAGAAGCTCGGTACCTTCTTCCATGATGGTGAGGTCGGCACTCCAGTCGGTATCGAACACATAGTCGAAGCCGAGTTGACGGAGAGC
>JAZLGA010000022.1:0-23063 GCA_045616045.1 Bacteroidales bacterium
GATATTGACGACTATCTTTCTTCTTGGTAATATCAAGGCTCAAAGTGTCGCGTTGAATAGGCTGAACGCACCATGCGGGCAGGTTGACACAATTGGCTTTTTTCATATCAACCGAATATTTGGCTGAAAGCCTTAGTGTATGTTCCGAAACAGATAAACGTACCTCTCCCTATTCTTTATCTCCTGCATGGCATGGACGATGACAAAACATCGTGGATGGAACAAGGAGGAATCATGCAAATTCTTGACAACATGAATGCCGATAGTTTGATAAAACCTGTGATAGTGGTGATGCCCGATTGTAACCACAAGAAACCCAAACGTCGCAGCAATAGCATCAATAGAGTGTTCAACTATTTTCGACTACAGCGCAAGGACTTTGAAAACGCTTTCCCCGATTTGTATGATTTTGTGCTGGACTATTGTGCCGAAAAAGAGAATCCTGTCTCGCCAGACTATTGCGACCATTTTATTGCAGGTCTCTCGTTGGGAGCAAAAAAGCGGCTAATATTGTACACAACAACCCTTCTGTGTTTTAAAAAATAGGGCTTTTCTCACCGGCCTTTATGGGCAGAAGACAATTTCCAACAACCAGCGTTGACGGCTCTCATAAAAACAGCCGTCAGTTGTATTGTGTATATGTCGGTCTTAAAGACCCCTTCCTGAAAAATGGAAAGCGTTTTATGAAGAAATTGGACAAGGTAGGTGTTGAATATTGCTACAACGAACGAAACGAAAGGCATTCGTGGCGAACATGGAGTGGTTTTCTTGTTGAGTTTCTGCTTACAATTTTGGCTACTGATACTAAATGAACAATCAGAGCAAGATTGGTGAAAAAAAATCAAACTCGCCCATATTTTGTTTGCTGTTACTTGTTCAGATCAACTTGATACAATATGTCATTGTCTATTTTTACAATATTGTTCCATTGTTTTTGTTTGATGGTGAAGCTCTTTTCTATGCCTTTACCATAAAAACGGATAGTGGGCAATGGCTCCGACAGAATTTTTTTCGCCTCCTCCATTGTGGCGTAAACAAAAAAACGGCACTTCCATTTCTTTTTGTAAGGCTCGAGGTAAATGTGCTCCACGTTCCGTGTAACTGAGTGGCTGCTTAAGTCAATCATGACAGAATCGACCTTGAAAGTCTCGTTGGTGGTGACAGTCACACCAATGCTTACAGTATCGTTCCATGTTCTTATTGTTTGGTCGAACTCGCAAACCAAAGCCTTCGACTTGCAGAGCGTTTGGGCATGTACGAAATAGAGCATCCCGAAGTCTGTCTTTTTCGTGATGAAATTTTTTTGTGTTTTTTGACTATACGACAAGCCGCAAAGCAACACACAAAACAAAAAGGCAAAAAGTCTGAGATGTTTCATAATAATTAATATTATAAAAGGAGTCTTTTTTGAGACCCCTTTTCTGAAAACTCCATTTTTTCAATAAAAATCATTCGCCGTAAACGATAGTTTTTGTTTTGCAAAATAGTCCGAGAACACTCATGTTCTTTTGGTCTATGACACTGATTTTGGTTATGCCTGCATCTTTAGCAGCTTTTTCAATGCTGGCATCACCTGCGGCAACTAAACCCAAAACATTGATTTGTTTAGAAACGCCAACCTTGGCATTTTTGCTCAAGGTATTGGAAGTTGCTGTAACAGGATTTGTGCGACCGTCATAAAACAGGGCGGGACTAGCTGGACCCATTGCTGCACAACTGGCAAAAGCAATACCCATTGCAACTACAGACAGCGTAAAAAATAATTTTCTCATGATAATCGTACCTTGTTATATACCATCAGGTCATCGGTTTTATACATTATGTTTGCTAATAATTAATTTCTTATATAAACCGACACTACACTGCTGAAGTCGCTTTCTTTGCTACCTTTCACTGCTTTTACCTTGTAATAGTAGGTGTTTCCGCAAGAGACGCTTTCGTCTGCCCAACTATTTGAAATATTTGAACCTTTTTTGGTGAAAATTCCATGAGATGAGGAGCTTCTATACACATCCCAACGATCTACACTCCAGTCTAAATTCCAACTAAGCAGCGCATAAGGATACATTCGGGGTCCACAGTCCTCAACCTTAACTCCTGTAGGTGCTGACGGGGTCGCATCAGTATTGCTGCCGCCACTACTGCCGCCATTGTAGCCGCCACTGTTACCACTACTGCCGCCATTGTAGCCGCCATTGTTACCACTACCGCTGTTGCTGTTGTAACTGCTACTTCCGCTGCCACTACCACTAAAATTGTTGTTATCCTTTCTACAAGAAGAAAAACAGAATGCCATAAAAAGCATAACAACAATAGTAATAATTGATATTTTCTTCATTTTCTTTTTTTGAACGGTTATACCCCATTGTTCTCTTCGGTTCTTATAAATTTACTGGTTAAAATCAAACTATTGATTAGATCTGTGAACAACTGACAGTGGTGTTTCCACCATATTCAATGTCGTTGGCCAATTGTGAACATGTGCCGTTGACGTTATCCCATTCGGTTGTCTGATACAAATCTCCCTGATAATAATGCTTGCACCTACATGAAGTTGTCTTTTTGCAGCTTGTTGCGGCAAGTCCTGTTACTAGCACTGCGCAAATGATTAGAATTATTTTTTTCATCTCGTTTTTTTCCGTGTTTTGGCATCTGGTCATCGCTTTTAATGGTTATAAATTGTTTTAATTAAAAAGATTGTTTTAGTTGTGAACATTAAAACTTTGCAAAGTTAAGCACATTATTATTTATAGTGTTAATTATCAAGCTGTTATATGGTTTGTGTTTTGTTACTGATAAGTTAGCACTTTGCAAACCAAGAGTAAACAAAAAGACTCGCCACATAGCACCAGACCAGGAATGCTGTCATACACTTCCTTTATCTTCCAAACACATATCTCACACTAAAAGCGGCACCTCCCCAATCCTTGGCATAGCCTAAGAAATTCCATATAGGACGAGCATCAAGGCTAAGTTGAATAGGCACTTTGAATGTGTACTGAATGCCTATTTGCCCACCTATACCTAGACCTACACGATGAAAATCTTCGTCCTCATTTTTTGGATGCCCCAAGTCGTAAACCGAAAGCATTGCGCCAGGTCCAACATACCAGTCGAGAGCATCAACGATATTCCATCTCCAGTGAAAAACGGCTGCAAGACTGGCATTGTTCCATTTGCCATAGGCGTTCCATCCAAGGTCAAACTCCATACGATGACGGTCGGAGAAAAGAAGTTGATAAGAGAGTTCTGCCCCCATACGAAGAACCTCAACCCAAACGCACCCCCAAGGCGTGCTGAGCCTCAGCAGTTTCGTGATATTATGATGGCACAAGATTATGTAAAACAGAGATTTACCTATTGTTTGTAGCGCAACATACGAGTTGGTGTTAAGCAAGCCATTATATTGCAAAACGCAAACTAATCAGCTGCCTGATTTTCGGTTTCTGTTCCATTATAGCACTCTGAAAGTTGTGCGAAGAAGTCGTAATCAAGTATCTTTGACAGTTTGGCAAGTGTTAGCGTGTCAATCCAGGGTCGCCCGTAAATCTTGTAAATGTTGTTACGATTGCAATGGAGTTGCTTAGCCAACCAACCTGTACGGATACCCTTGTCAGTGACCACTTGCTTGATGATTTTGCCGATGTGTACTTCTGAGACCGTCATCTTGAAAAAGTTTTTGTGAGCCTGCCCAGGCAACAAAAATGGCGGAACTGCCTTTTTGCTGGCTTGTCCAGTTCCGATAGCCGACCAAAGCATTGCAAGCGAACAAGCCACAAGCAGCTCACACCATAGCACAGATGTGAACTCCTACACTTTATTCTTCCTTGCTTAAATTTGGTCGTTTACGGAACGAAGAATACGAGCGCAAAACTCAAATTAATATGTCATATTTTTATTTACTCCAAAAAAGTTGTTTTATTTAATTGGTTTGCATTGGCAAAGATACAACTTTTTAGTAAATGATGAGAGAGATAAGTAGATAGAAAAATGGAAGTATTTCATCTTATCTGACGACCGATGAACTTGCCCAACTGGTTGCCAAGTTTTTGCGATCCTACTTTGATACGGTGCACGCTTGATCCGATGAGGTCGCCATAGCCTGATTTTATGTCTTCAATCTCGGCCACAATGGCATTATTGTCGGTCAAGACAGCCTTGCATTTAAATGTGCCGTTTTTGTTTACCGAAATGACTATGATTTTCAATACTGTTTGACTTGCCTTGTCGTTATCTATGGTCAATCTGCCTTTGAGTTGCTTATTTATATAGTTGCTGCACAAGGTGACAATTTCCTTTTTTTCCCATTCAGGATTGGCTGCTGCGAAAAAAACTTCACTATTGTCTATTATTTTTGCCTGCGAAAAGTCCATAACAAGGTTTATGCTATTTTTTTTCTTAAGCAAGTCAAGACTACCACTGGTTAAGGTTTGGGCATTGGAAGCCATAAAAGCGGAAATCAATATTAATAGTAAGACTGGCTTCATAGGCATTTTTATCGTTTCATATCTTTCTAAGAACAAGCGCTGAATTAGTACCGCCAAAGCCAAACGAGTTGCTAAGTACATTGTTTAAATGCATATCTACCGTTCTAATGGCAATATTCAAATGTTGACTGTATTCGTCTGGGTTGTCAAAATTTATGTTTGGTGCCACAAAGCCGTTTTGCATCATCAATACGCTATACACAATCTCGCTTGCGCCGGCCATCCAACATTCATGTCCTGTCATCGACTTTGTCGAACTTATCAAAGCCTTTTTTCCGTTGAAAAGTTGGTTAAGAGCCATAGCTTCAGTCATATCCCCTTGTGGCGTTGATGTGGCATGTGCATTTATGTAGTCAATGTCTTCTGCCTTGACATTGGCATTGTTCAAGGCTCTTTGAATAGCAACGACACTACCTTCTGCATTAGCCTGGGATATTCCTCCCCCGCTTGATGAGAATCCATAGCCAATGACTTCAGCCAAGATGTTGGCGCCACGGGCTTTGGCGTGTTCATATTCCTCAAGCACAAGTGCAGCAGCGCCACCGGAAGGGACAAGTCCGTCACGGTCACGGTCGAAGGGACGCGAAGCGCGTGTCGGTTCGTCGGTTCTGACCGAGAATGCCGACAAGGCATCGAATGACGACATTGCATAAATGTTGACTTCTTGAGCACCACCACAAAGTACCATGTCCTGCAATCCTTGTTGAATGAACATATAACCCAGTCCTATGGAGTGCGAACCGCTTGCACAGGCTGCACTGACAGTGAAGTTCACGCCTTTCAATCTGAAAATGGAGCTTAGGCACATGGTCACCGTAGAATTCATCGACTGGAAGACCAGTCCTGAACCCAAAAGAGAAGTGTCGTGTTTTTCGGCCATTATGTTTGCCGTTTGTACTGTGGCTTGAGCCGAAGAGTCGTTCCCGAAAATGACGCCTATCTCGTTAGCATCAAGATAGTCAGTATCTATATTGGCATTGTCGAATGCCTGTTTTGTTGCCATATAAGCAAATTCGGCCTCTTCAGAAAGGCACACACGCAGTTTGCGTTCAAGTTTTCCTTTCAGTTCTGGCCGTGGTATGATGCCTGTCAACGGTGAGCGGTAACCATAGCCAATTCGTTGTTCATCAATGCCAACACCTGACTTGCCCCGATAAAGGGAGTCGCACACTTCATCAAGCGAAGTGCCAAGGCAAGACCAAATGCCCATTCCTGTTATTACTACTCTTCGTTGTGACATTTATTGACTTTTGAAGATTCAATATTTTGAGGTAGTCAGTTACTTTCAACTCTCAACTTTCAACTCTCAATTCTCAACTTTCAACTTCTATTGTTACTCCCCCATTAGCTTCTTATTATTCTACTATTAAGTATAAAGTCCTCCATTAATGGATATAGATTGTCCTGTTATGTAAGCAGCCTCTTTTGAGCACAGGAAAGCAACCAATGCTGCAACTTCTTCTGGCTGGCCAAAACGGTTTGCAGGTATGATTTTCTTAAGTTCAGCCTCATTGAGGTCGCCTGTCATATCGGTTACTATGAATCCTGGAGCCACTGCATTGACCGTTATTTTGCGTGATGCCACCTCTTGAGCCAGGGCCTTGGTGGCGCCAATAAGGGCAGCTTTTGCAGCAGAATAATTGGTTTGTCCGGGCATGCCTTTAAGTCCCGACAACGATGCCATATTTACAATGCGTCCGTTGCGGTGTGTTACCATAGGTTTCAAAACGGCTTGGGTAACATAATAGAACCCGTTTAAGGTTGCGTCCAGCACGCTGTGCCAATCTTGTTCAGGCATAAACAACATAATGTTATCATGACGAATACCGGCATTGTTTACGAGTATTGAGACATAATCGTCGGGATGGCTGTCATTCCATTGTTTCATGGCGGCTTTAACTGCCTCTGGGTCGCCAACATTGAAAGGCAGCAGTTCAGCTTGGCCTCCATTATCGGTTATTATTTGTTTAACCTCATTTGCTGCTTTTGCATTGCTGAGGTAATTAATTATCACTGGCAGTCCCGTCTGAGCGAGGCGGATAGCGACAGCGCGTCCAATTCCACGCGATGCTCCAGTTATAAGTGCGTATTCCATTTTATTTGAGTTTTAAGGGATTATTGCGCAGATACTTCTCCACATTTGCTATGTCTTCGTAGAACGGAGTATCGTCGGTTATTGTTGGTGTTATTTTTCTGACATCGTTGTAAACGCGTTGTGAAGCCGGGCATATTTTTTTGGCTATGTCAAGGCAATCGGTGGCTTGTGCCAAGGCAATGAAAAGTATTGCCATAACTTGGAAACAGTTATCGACGACTTTCTTGCATAGTAACGCTGTATTGGTGCCCATGCTGACGATGTCCTGATTGTCGTTGTTGTTAGGAATGCTATGCACATAGTTAGGCATGGCTAAGGTTTGGCATTCGGCTGTCGTTGAGGTTGCGGTGAATTGGCAAGCCTGCATACCATAATTGAGGCCCAAAGTCTTCATATTTAAGAATGGTGGCAGAATGCCGTTGATACGGTCATGGAAAAGATAGTTGAGTTGTCGCTCGGCTGTCATGGCGAGTCGAACAAGGGCTATCTTGACCTTGTCTTGTTCAAGCGAGATATAGTCGCCATGGAAGTTGCCTCCATGATAGACATTTTGAGTTGTGTGATCCACAATAGGGTTGTCGCAAGCCGAGTTCAACTCCTCATCAAGAATTTCTCTACTGTTTTTTAGCGTATCATAGATAGGACCCAATATTTGAGGGGTACAGCGCAGAGAGTAGTAGGCCTGCACTTTATGTTCCAAAATTTTTTTATCCCTATGGGTGCTGTTATAGAGAATGTGTTCGCGTTTCAGAAGACGTTGGCTGCCTTCGACGAGTTCGCGCATTTGACGTGCGATAATGTTCTGTCCGCTATGTCTTCTGCACTCATTAAGAGGTTCTGACATATAGTCATCGTATGATTCGGCAATTTCGTTCATCCATACGGCTGCAAGCGTTGAATAGTCCAACAATGTTTCAGCAAACAGTTGGTTCACCATGGCTATGCCCGTCATCACGGAAGTTCCGTTAGTTATGGACAAACCTTCGCGGATATGTATTCCGATAGGCTTCAGCCCACATTGGTCGAGTACTTGTTTGGCGGGCAGCCATTGTCCCATATAGTGAACCTTGCCATCGCCTATGAGTGTGAGTGCTATATGTGCTAGTTGTACAAGGTCGCCACTTGCCCCAACACTGCCATGTTGAGGTATAAAAGGATAAATACCTCTGTTTACAAACTCCTTGAGCAGCAAAGGCACTTCAGGATGCACGCCCGAACGCGCCTGTAGTATGGTGCCCAACCTGGCTATCATGGCCGACTTGACAAGAATGTCGTCAAGAGGCTCGCCAGCACCCGTTGAATGGCTGCGTATGATATTGTACTGAAGGTCGGCAAGATATTCATCGTTGACACGCCATTGTGCCATAGGGCCAAAGCCAGTATTGATACCATATATTATTTTTTCCTTTGCAAAATTCTGAAGGAAAAGATAAGACTTCTCAACCTCTTGCAAAGCCTCGGAGGGTATGTCAATACAACCATCACCGAACAATATCTGCTCGACTGAATCAATGTTATAATAGTTCATTTTTTCAATCTCTTTACGCCGCAAAGATAATACAATTTTTCATTATTATATAATCACAATTTAACGATTTAAGATTCGAAGACAGGCTTCCGATAAATTATGGCAAAAACAAAAAAAACTTCACTACACCAACATTCCAAGTTCGGTCTTCAATATTCAACAGGCCATTAAATTGTGTTGGCAATAAAGAAGCAAGTGAAAATTGGGGCAAATAGTTATTTTCATACAAATGAATGTTTTTTATAACTTTGCTTGTTGAAAACATCTGCATAAAGTCGAATTAGTATGGATGAAATTTTTGAGTTTCTCTACGGCATTCAGCGCAACAACAATAGAGAATGGTTTATGGCAAACAAAAGCCTTTACAAACGTGCCGAAGCCAAAGCCAACGATATTGCCCAACAACTTATTGATGGGATATCAGCTTTTGACAAGTCTTGTAGCGACCTTACAATAAAGGATTGTACATATCGCATATATAGAGATTTGCGTTTTTCGCCAGACAAAAGGCCCTACAAGACACATATCGGCATATATGTGTGTCCAGGTGGCAAAAAGTCACAATTGGCGGGATACTATTTTCACCTTCAACCTGAAGATGAAGAATATCTTGATGGGTGCCTCATCAGTTCAGGAATGTACAATCCAGACAAAATAATGCTGAAAACGATACGCGACGAGATAATGTACGATGGAGCTCTTTTTAACAAAGCATTGGCCAAAGCAAAGAATTTCACCTTTTTTAATTCTTCACTTATGACACGTGTTCCTTTGGGTTATCCGAAAGACCACCCGTATGCCGAATTGCTTAAACTGCGTAACTTTGCATTGGCCCAACCAATAAGCAAAGAAAGGCTCAAAAGCCCAAGTCTTATAGAGTGGGCAATACATGAGTTCAAAACTGCATACGGATTCAACAACCTGCTAAACAGAATAGTAACTTATCAGGAATGATATTAGGCGGGTTCTATAAATTCAACGAAATAAAATACAAATGACATGACAAATTTAAAATCTCTTTTCCTTGCCTTTGGCCGCTTTTCGACATTTTGCTGTTTATCAATCGGTTGCACAGCCCGCTATGCGCCCTCTTTCTTCGCAGCAATCTGCTCGAAATTCGACTCAAAATCACTGGAAATTAATTTATAGAACCCACCATTATTTTTAAGTCACACCCGTTCATAAAGTGGAGAAACATGTCAGCTGGCGTCTGGCTTATCAGGTGCTGAAGGCCAAGGATTAACCTCAATCCCTGCCATCTTCACCATAGCGGCATGAGCCTCATCGCGAACACGGCTTATCTCTTCGCGCCGAGGTTTCGATTTGTCAATAATTATTGGTTCGCCAACATTCAACGTCACACATGGCAAGTCTTTTGAGCCAAACAAACGATAAATGCCTTTTCTGGGGCGATAAGATATCACAGAGGGTATTACAGGCACATCGTATTTGTAAGCCATCGAGAATGCTCCTGTCTTAAATGGACGTATAGGCTGATACCAATTCCATCTTACGCCTTCAGGGAAAACAAGCATCCATTCCCTGTCATCATGATGTTTGTCAAGAGCCTCATTGAACTTGGCCAGGCCCTCGCGCGTCTCAGGTAATGGCAAGCCGCCCACATAACGCATAAACCAACTATTCTTGCCGTTGAAATGCTTTGCATACATAGGTATCCATATTCTAAAGCGATGAAATGCCTGATAGAGACACAGGGCATCAAAGACATAAACATGGTTGCAAACACACATGGCCCCATTTTTCAAAGCATCCTTGAAAGGTTTTATGTTCTCTCGTCCCTTGACACGAAGTCCAAAATGAAGCCTGTTTATCACACCAGTGACACACCACTTCACAAAAAAGCCAAGAACATCATTTAGTTTATAGATCAACGAATTATCCAAATATGGATAAGTCTCATCAAACTGATACTTTCCCTTTGAAGAGTCTTCAACTTCGACCTTGACAAGCCTACGAAACGGATCATCTGTAGGATACTCTATCCCTGTTTGAGGAACATATACCCCTTCCTTGTTCTTTAATATGCCGTACTGCATATCTTATTATTTCGTTACTATGTCAGACAAGGTATAAGTGTTGACGACACCACCAAACTCCTCTAACACCATCTTAAGGAGCATATTGTCTTTGCCATAAGTAAGTATTATGCGCTCATATCCACGTGGAGACTTCTTTTTTGCTGTCAGAGTGACAATCTTGTTGCCGGCTTCCTCCTTTATCTCGGTCTCGGTTTTGTTATCCAAGGCTGCTTGTTCGTAATTGCCTTTGATACAATTCAAAAGTGTGTTGGTTTGTGTGCGCATACGCGAGTTTTTGGTTCTGTCAAGATTTATTTTACGGCCGTTCATATTTATCTTAACTGTCGAACCGTCAATAATGAAATATTCTCCACTAGGATTGGTGTAGTTCATAGTGAGATGGTCAGGATAAACCAATGACATTGTACCTGACATATCGGTTGTCTTTCCCGATGCCGTTATCTTTCTGACATGGTTATACTTGCATTCAATCGTCTGTGAAAAACATGCCACACTAAAGAATAGTGCCGCAACAATTAACAATGTCTTTTTCAATTCTTTCATTTTAGTGATTTTTTAAAGAAGTCTATTTTCAGCAACAGCCTGAACACAAGCGGTTGCAAGATGTATGTTATCAATATTGTTGATGTCATCCCGATCAGGGTGCTTATTCCTATTGAGGCAATTGATGGGTGTGTAGCAAATAGCATAGCCATCATAACAACAAACAGGACAAGTGCCGAGAAGAATATTGCCACCTTATGGTAAGAAAGCAGCCTCAAATCTCTACCCGTAGCCTCGGCTATCAATCCTTGTACCACAAAGATGCTGTAATCGACACCTATACCGAAAATAAATGTAGATATGATAATATTGATAAGGTTGAACTGCAGACCAAAGATAGCCATCCAACCTTGAACAACATACCAACTCAAGAACATCGGCATAAAAGCCAAAAGGGCGACTATGGCATTGCGGAAGGACACAAGGAGTACCAATAGCACAAACAAGGAAGAGATGAGCAAAGTAGTGTTGAAGTCGGCATGTATAAGGTCGATCATATTGCCTGTGTAATAGAACGGGTCAACCACTACCGAATGTGGCAAACTTGCAACAAGGTCGTCTATGGTGTTTTTGTTTTCAAGTTCAATCTGTGTGGCATTGAAAATCAGGAAGTCGCCGTTCGATTCCTCGATAAAGTTACATACAAGCCCTTCAGGGACAATGCCTTCTTCGTAAAGGTTGCCTGGCTCATATTCTGATTCTATCATCATTCGGAACAAATCGAATGTTTCTGGTTCCAAGCCGTTTTCTAAAGCCGCCTTGTTTACGGCCTCCATAGCTTGTTCAACCTTATCTGGTGTCCAATAGTTATTCCAGGCCTCTATGCGACGGTTTTGCTGTTCTTCCGACTGGAAAAGCATTGAGACGACAGGGTTGTAATTCTTTATTATACCAGATTTGTGCAATGAGTCAAGCGTGTTCGAGAGTTTCACATTATATTCAAGAGCCTCGTCTATCGACGAAGCCACAACAGCATAATAACGCTGCGAAAGCCCATTCGTGTTCTTTTCAGCATACAGGGCCTCCGACTTCAAGAGAGCCTCGCTCTCATAGCCAATGTTTTTCAGATTGTTGTCAAACTTTACTTTGGGCGTGAAAATGATTCCTATTATGATAACGGCAATGAGCAAAAAAACAAGCACATAGTTGCGGTCGTAAGAATAGTTGTTCACCTTGTCAACAATCTTAAATATCACCTTGTTTTGCTTTACATCTTTAGCCGAAAGGAAATGTGGCAGGAAAACAAGCGAGAAGAAAGTGCTTCCGACCAGCATAAGAGTTGAAAACAAGCCAAAATCCTTAAGCAAGTCGCTTTTTGTGAAAAGCAGCCCTAAAAAGGCTCCGATTGTAGTAAGACAGCCCAAGAACACAGGTTTGGCCTCATCTTTGAGCATTTTCTCCACATTCCCTACAAAATGTTGGTGTATTATGATATGCAAACAATAGCTTATCGCCACTCCCAAAATAAAGACGCCTACGCCCAGCGCTATTAGCGACATGCCGCCTTTTATCCAATACATGCACGCAAGCGAGAACAGGGTTCCATACACTATTGGCAACACATTTTGGTAGATAATCCTTATGCTGCTGAAACTAATGCACAAAACAATAAGTATTACCAAAAGAGCAAGTCCTACAGTGAAGAATATGTCTTTATGCATTGTTCGCGAATTGCCCGACGAACGTACCGGGGTTCCATGGAAAAGAATATCAACATCGGGATGGGTTACATTGAATTCAGTTATGCTCTTTTGAATATGGTTAACAAGAATGTTACCCTGTTTTGAGTCAAAGGCCTGAAAATCGGGCGAGATGAAAGCCAATGCTACGGTACTGTCGCGCGAAAACAAATGACCATCTATAATGGAGAAGCCCATACCTCCACCAAGTGAAGGCATAAGCAAAGAACGCAAATTGAGCGGGTCAGTGGCTATCATTTGTGTTACGCTTCCTGTCTCATCATTCATGATAAGGTCATAATTGTGTTGCATAACCATACCGGCATCGGCTATGGCCTGGTCAAACTTGGCATACATACTTGTATCCACAAACGACGGGACGTGAAGCATTGCATAATCCAATGCAGAAAGAGCCATGTCGGCATCCATCTTGTATAAAGCATTGGATATCAAAGTGTCGCACACCATTATCGAGTCCATCAACTCGTCAATGTAGCCAGTCATCACTTCAGGACTCTTGCCGGTCATCTGAACAAAAATCTTGTCCTTGACCTTGAGGTTATTGAACACAACGCCACTCTCGTTCGAATTTGTTGAAGGCAGCAACTTCGACATGTCCTCCTCCAACTTTATCTTTAAGCCAAAAAAGGCAAACACCACTGTCGTAACTATCAGCAATGTGTGCATCAACACTTTATGTTGCTTGAAGAATTGATATATTTTAACAAAAAGCATATTATTTTATTTGCGGCAAAAATACGATTTTTCTCAATGCAAACACAATGCCAAAATTCCATGACACTATAAAACAGCACCAAATTTCATGTCTAACCGAATGTAATTGGGCATCACAAGGCAACATTCACAAACATCAATTTTTTTTCATGAAATCAATGAGTTTCAAGGTAGCCTTACCGCGATGACTTATTTTGTTTTTGAATTCGGACGACATTTCAGCAAAAGTCTCAACACAACCATCAGGCCTAAAAATCGGGTCGTAGCCAAAACCTCCGTCGCCATGGGCTTTAGTTGTAATCACCCCTTCGCAACGTCCTTCGAAATAATAAGACTCGCCATTAACGTTCAATGCTATGACCGTTCTGAAGCAAGCCTTTCGGTTTTCGACCCCCATCATTTTGGAGAGAAGTTTGTCAACATTGTCCTGATAACTGCAGTTCTCGCCTGCAAAACGCGCAGAGTACACCCCTGGAGCGCCTTTCAAGGCCTCAACCTCGAGTCCGGTGTCATCAGCAAAACAGTCTATGTGATATTTGTTTGTGATGTAATCTGCTTTTATCTTTGCATTGCCTTGAATAGTATCGGCATCTTCTACAATCTCTTCATGGCAGCCTATATCAGCAAGACTCAAAACGTCATAAAGGCCGTCCATTATCTCGCGCATCTCACGTAATTTGTTCTTGTTGTTGGTTGCAAACACTATTTTTTTCATAATTTCTTAGTTTTGAGTAATATTTGACACTATATCATTGACCTTTTCTAGTCATTATCAAAAAGTTGTCTTTCCCCATTCTATCGGAGACTTTCCGTGTTGGGCCAAATATTTGTTAGCCTTCGAGAAATGCCGACAGCCGAAAAAGCCCCTATGTGCGGATAGTGGCGACGGATGTGGGGCTTGCAGCACACAATGTTTGGATGTGTTAATCAATTGTTTCTTCGACCCGGCATGGGATCCCCACAGCATGAACACCACATTGTCTTGGCAATCGGACACGGCTTTTATGGCTGCGTCGGTAAAGGTTTCCCAACCATGGCCAACATGCGACATGGGTTGACTTTCACGCACGGTAAGCGTGGTATTAAGCAACAGCACCCCCTGCCGAGCCCATCCTTCCAAACTGCCAGTGCAAGGCATATTTGTCCCAACATCAGTCTGCAATTCCCTGAAGATATTGCGCAAGCTGGGCGGAAACGGCACTCCGGAAGGCACTGAAAAAGCCAAACCATGTGCCTGACCCATTCCGTGGTAAGGGTCTTGTCCCAAAATCACCACTTTCACATTCTGCAAGGGAGTGAGATCAAACGCATTGAAAATCAAACTTCCCGGAGGAAAAACCCTGTATTGGCTCTTTTCGCCAACAAGAAAAGACTTCAGTCCGACAAAATAGTCCGAATCAAATTGGTTTTTAAGCACTTCATACCAACTCGGAGCAAAGTTTTTGGGGGTAATTTTCATAAAAACACGATTTTTATCGTGCAAATATGATGATTTTTCAACAAAAAGTTGTTTATTTGTAGGCTGAAAATAAAGAAAATATTCAAAAATATGAAAAAGAAATTGGCAATAGCATTGTTGGCGAGCCTTATCCTCTGTGGCATGATGTCATCGTGCAAGATGGGTTGTGCAGCATACGGTGACACATACAAATACCAACACCAAACCAAGTATTAATCTTAGTTTCATCTTTCCAACAAGATGAGAACTATCGCAAATTATGTCAGATACACTCTCCTATGCCTAATAATAGGAGCAGGTCATTTTATTGCACTTTCGCAAGAGGCTGACATAAATAGTTCAGACGACATTCCCATCGAAGAGAAAATCCTGTATTCCAACCAATACTCGTTCAGAATAATAGCACAATCACAAGGATTCGGCGGCGGATTCAACATCGGCAAGATAAAAAACATCAATTCAACACACATTTGGGATTTTGAAATAACCAACCTTTTCTCATGGAAAAAGGTGAACATGATAAACCCGACAACCTATGGGGCAAAAGCCTTTGTCTATGGCAAACTCAACAACGTTCTTGTAGTGCGTGCAGCATACGGCAACCAAAGACGTATTACGGGGAAACCCTATTGGAGCGGTGTTGAAATGCGTGTTGTCTATCAGGGAGGCGTTTCACTTGCCATTATGAAACCATACTACTACCATGTTCTGACCATTGCAACCGACGAAACAGGACAAGCATGCGAGACATACGATTACCAGACATTCGACCATAAAGACGAATGGATTGACATATTAGGCAGAGCTCCATTTTTTGAAGGGTTCAGCGGTATAAGAGTATCGCCTGGCGCAAATTTTAGGGCAGGCCTAAACTTTGATTTTGCCAAGTCGGACGCAAAGGTGCGCTCTCTTGAATGTGGTGCAATGCTCGAGGCTTACCCATTGGGTGTATCCCTAATGGCCGACTTAGGCGACAAAACAGTGTGGAAGGAAATACAAAAAAGGGCTTTCCTATTGTTTTACATTTCGTTCAACATGGGGAAAAAATACAATAAATATTGAAAGATGGGTCAGAACGGAAACTGTTAGGCTATATTAATGAAACTGTTGCAATAGGATTCAAAAAAAAAGACTTCCAAGAGATTATTGCTGGCAGTCTTAAATCAGATGTATTATTAACGGCTTGTGTTTGAAATAATCAAGCAAGTCCTTAAATCATGGATTTCTGGAAAAAAGAACAAGAGACACAAATAAATTGAAACAAAAAAAAACATGCTTAAAATCAAATTATTACCCTTATTATTATCATTATTTTCGATTGGCAGCCTTATGGCACAAGCCGAACAAGAGATGTTTGTAGGAGCCAACTGCACCAGCATCATGGTAGGCAAAAACGCTTCCACCGATGGTTCTGTCATCACTTCGCACACCTGCGACGGGATATATCGCACATGGATGCAATGGGAACCTGCTGCCGACCATGAAAAAGGCGCAACACACAAGGTGTATCGAGGCACAATGAAAACCGAAGACCCATACGACAGTCGCGGCTTGAAACTGATGGGCGAGATTCCTCAGGTTGAACACACTTACGCCTACCTTAACACAGCCTATCCATGCCTTAACGAGAAACAACTTGCAATAGGCGAAACAACATTCTCCGGTCCCGACACTCTACTAAACGAAAAAGGGATGTTCACAATCGAGGAACTTGAGCGCGTGGCGCTCATGCGTTGCGACAATGCCCGCGATGCCATCAAACTCATAGGACAACTTATCAAAGAATATGGATATGGAGATGGTGGAGAGTGCATCACTATTGCCGACAAGAACGAAGTGTGGCAAATGGAGATTCTTGGCGAAGGCCCGGACAACATCGGCGGAGTGTGGGCTGCAAAACGTGTACCCGATGACCATGTTGCCGTGTCGGCAAACATAGCAAGGATAGGCAAACTTGAGCGCAAGAGCAAGGATTTCATGTGTTCAGACAACTGCGAGAAGGTTGCCAAGAAATACGGCCTATGGGACGGCAAAGGCGACTTCATATTCTATAAAGCCTTCACCAGCGACTATGCCGAAGGCAAAAACTTCCGCGAACGCGAATACTTCATACTCGACAACCTCGCACCTTCTCTTCATCTAAGCATGGATATGGAAGAACTGCCATTCTCGGTTGTGCCAGAGCAAAAGGTTAGCGCACGCAAAGTGATGGAACTTTTCAGAAGCACGTATGAAGGCACCGGCTTGGACATGACGCAAAAAATCAAGATGCCCGCAAAACACCGAAACGAAGACGGCACCATCGTCACCGACACAGTAATAAGCCCAATCGCCAATCCTTGGATGACAAGTGCCACAATGAACACCATTAACCACATAGCACCAGGAACAGTGGAATTCAGACGCACAGTCGCCGTGTCATGGAGTTCTTACAGCAACGTAATACAATGTCGCAACAACGTTCCAGATGAGATAGGCGCAATATGCTGGATGGGGTGCGACAACCCAGGTCAAAGCCCAAGAATACCCATCTTCTCTGGCTCGACAAAACTGCCCAAAGACTTTGACCGCTGTGGACAACGCCGTTACCGCGACGACTCATGGATATGGCACTACCGCAAGGCCAACAAACTTGCCACAATACAATGGGGACGCACCAAGAAAACTATGATGGAAAACGTCAATCGTTTTGAGGAAAAAGCACTAAACGAAATACCAGAACTAGAAAAACAAGTCAAAAAAATGATTGACGAAAACAAGAGAGACGAAGCAACCAAATTGCTAAACCGATATACTTCCGACTTTGAAGCCATGACACGAAGCACTTGGAAAGAAATGGAAGAGTCGTTCTGGCAGATGTTCAGGTTGGGATTTTAAGCCAAAACTTTTGACGACATGAAGAAAATACTCGTTATAAGGCTTAGTTCGATAGGCGACATAGTACTGACCACCCCTGTCATAAGGTGCATAAAAGTACAGTTACCAGATTGCCAGTTGCATTTCCTAACCAAGACAAAATATGTCGAAGTGGTGCGAAACAACCCTTATATCGACAAACTTCATCTGCTTGACGAGTCACTCAAAACAACAATTACGGCATTGCGCTCCGAAAACTTCGACTTCGTTGTTGATTTGCACAAAAACTTACGGTCAATCATCATCAGACTAGCACTTAACAAACCTTCAGCATCGTTCAACAAACTAAACTTCATTAAATTTCTGCTGACGAAGCTGAAAATAAACATAATGCCCGACAAACATATCGTCGACCGCTATTTCGATGCCGCAAAACGCCTAAACGTGTCATACGATGGCCAAGGTCTCGACTTTTTCCTGTCTGACGAAGAAAAGAACGAGAAACTGCCGCTGCCCGAAACATTCAGGAGCAACTACATAGCTATCGCAATCGGAGCGCAGCATTTCACCAAGATATATCCCGCCGAGAAAGTGGGTGAATTGTGCCGGTTGCTTTATCCCAACAAGATAGTTCTCATTGGTGGCACATCCGATACAGAACGTGGCGAACACATTATAGCCATGTCACAAGGCAATGTCATAAACACTTGTGGGCAACTAAGCCTGCGGCAATCGGCAATGGCGCTGAAAAACGCCGACCTAGTAGTGGCCAACGACACAGGAATGATGCACATAGCCGCCGCATTGCGCAAACCAATCGTGTCGATATGGGGAGGCACGGTACCCGAATTCGGAATGTATCCTTATATGCCTAAAGGTCTTGAACACCTGTCGCATATCGTTGAAAACAAGCAACTCAAGTGCCGCCCATGCCACAAATTAGGCAGAGAACACTGTCCCAAAGGGCATTTTGAATGTATGAACAATATTTGCAACAAAACAGTCTGCAACACCATAAACAACCTATTATTGGCCGAACACAGTAAATGATTTGCTGTGTTTATCTCATAAAAGGCTATAAACGGCAACAATTTTGCAGTTTTGTTGTATGGCATCTTGAAAAAGGTAACTATATTTGCTGAACAGAAAATAATTAAAAAATTATGGATTTATCAAATGTTCTCAGTTCACTGGCTAACAACGAAACAGCCAGTACTCTATCGAAGAAACTCAACATCAACTCAAGCAAAGTTTCATCAGTCATCAGTTCCGCTCTTCCTACCCTCATTCAGGGCATGCAGAAGAACTCACAATCGCCCGAAGGAGCCGAGTCGCTCTCAAAAGCTCTCCAGTACCATGCTGAAAAGGCTGCCAGCATACAAGATGCCGACACCACTGACGGCACCAAGATTCTAAGCAAGATTTTTGGCAACAACACATCATCTGTTTTTTCTGAGATCGCTGGTAAGACTGGCACTTCAAGCAGTGCTGTGAGCAGCATTTTGGCCTCGATAGCCCCTAGCGTACTATCATCGTTGGGCAAGGCACAACAAGGCAGTAACGTCAATGCAGGTGGTCTTGGAGGCATGCTGGGATCAATTCTTTCGAGCGGCAATTTAGGCTCGGTAATCTCATCGGCAATGGCCGACAAAGATGGCGACGGCACCCCCGACATTCTCAACTCATTAGGAGGTCTTTTCGGCGGAAAGAAATAAACCCCTATACGTAATCACAACACCACTCCCCGCTCTGTATTCACAATAGGCGGGGCTTGTTTTAATTTATTGGATAGGAATATATATCTTATGCCATATTTTAATGTAATAAGATCAACAATAAAAAATGTAATATCTTTGCCCAAAACTTAGCAATATGGAAAAAGCACTATACCCGGTCATACAGCTTGCAAAAGGGAAAGAAGAAGCCGTGCTTCGTTTCCACCCATGGATCTTCTCTGGAGCCATCGCCAAGGCACCAGAAGGTTTACAGGCAGGCGACACCGTAACACTCACCGACCATAACGGCAAAATCATTGCAACAGGCTTATGCGAAACAGGCAGCATTGCTGTTAAGATTGTGAGTTTCGACAACGTGAAAATTGACGAATGGTTTTTTCTTGACAAACTAAAGAAAGCTTTTGCTGTGAGATGCGCAATGGGGCTGACAAACTCTTCCGACACCAATTGTTACCGACTTGTCCACTCCGAGGGAGACGGCTTGGCAGGCCTCATAATAGATGTTTATGGGCATACCGCTGTGGTACAGGCCCAGACGGAAGGAACGGCACTCCACATCAACGAGATAGCAAGAGCACTGAAACTTATGCCCGAAAGCGGCATCACAGCCATTTACAACAAAAGTGCCGATGCCATGTCGCGCATGGGCAAGAACGACAACATCATCCCTGACGGGTATCTGTTGGGCGAACACATTGACGAAGAAATTCTTGAAAATGGCATGAGGCTGTGCGTGGACTGGGAAGAGGGGCAAAAAACCGGCTTTTTCCTTGACCAACGTGACAACAGAGCTTTATTAAAAAGCCTTGCCAAAGATGCCGTGGTACTCAACGCCTTCGGCTATACCGGAGGATTCAGCGTGGCAGCCCTGTTGGGCGGTGCAAAAAAAGTCGTCACGGTCGATGCCTCGCGCAAAGCCATTGCACTGGCTGAGAAGAACATCACCGCCAACGGCTTTGACCCCCAACAAAACCCCTGCGTAGTGGCCGACATGAAAGAATATGTCGTCGCCATGCCCAAAGACGAGTTCGACATCATAATCCTCGACCCGCCCGCTTTCGCAAAACGGCACAGCGACAAGCACCATGCAATGCAGGGATACAGGTTCATCAATGCCGAAGCCATAAGACGTATTGCCAGAAACGGACTGATTTTCACCTTCAGTTGCTCACAAGCCATTGACGACCTTACTTTCCGCAACGTGGTCACCGCCGCCGCCATCGATGCGGGCCGCAATGTGCGTATATTGCACCGACTAAACCAGCCCGCCGACCACCCGGTAAGCATCTTCCACCCCGAAGGCACTTATCTTAAAGGCTTGGTGCTATTTGTAGAATAGTGAGACTGCGGGAGAAAAATAATGTGTTTTCCTGAATTAGGTTGACTCGGTTTTACTGATTAATACTGATATGAATTGACTTTTTGTTGTTACTCCTAGAATGAGTTTACCATCCGAGCCTTACCCCTGTCAGTGGTTGGCTGGATTGATACTGTTTCCTGAGTCTTTGCCAAGTCTGTAATTCCTTTGATTTTGCCTTTTTCGCATGCAAAGATACTAATCCATTTCTCAGCCGTGGTATGGCCAATGGGAATAATTCTGGCAATCCGGTTCTCTCCGTAGCCATCTTCATAGTGGAGGCGGACGACTACATTGAAGTACTTCTCCTGTTTCTTTGTGTGTAACTGATACATCGTTGACTCTTGTCTTTATGAGTCAACCTTTTTCAGGGCAAGACATTCTGCCCCCCCAGACTCCTTCAAAAACTACTGTCTCAAATCCCAAGGCTCGTCCAAGTCAATATCCCAGCCGGCACGCACGTCTAACACTGTCTTGTATTCGACAACCTTTTCCGGTTGGAAGCGTCTTGAGTAGTCGCCACTGCTCCAACGACCGTTGGCATCGGCATCGAGGGTGGCGCGTAGTTTGTATTTTCCTGACGAAAGATACCAGTATTCCAACTCCTTGTCTTCGGTAACAATCTGTTTGTCGATAACATTATTGGATTCGCTCAGCAGTTCCACGATAATCTGCGGAATACCTTCAGGCAGTTTCACCTTGATGAACAAGTTGCCGTATTCATCCTCCTTGGCTCTATGGAAAGCAACCTTATCGACATTGTTGAAGGTGCCACGCATTCCAATAAAAACAGAATCGGGGATATAAAGAGACAAGTCTTTTCCTTCAACAGGGTCATAATTCAGCACATATTCCAACCTGCTACTGTCGGCAGGCGTAAAGATCGCAGGAATCGACGATGTTGAGTCTATAAGAACGAGTAAGCTGTCGTTTGGCAGTATCTCCCGAATTGGTTCGGTAAAATTGAGTACAAGTCTCTCTTCTGGCATCAACAAATCTCCCTTAAGGTTGTTGGTTATGCCAAACTTGACAGAAGAGTTGTTCTTGCTTTTAGCCTTAAGGCTTATTTTTACAGTGTCAGCCAGACCTTTACTGCCATTGATGACAAATGATGCACTGTCAGCTTTGTCGGGAGTGAAATACCAAAACAAAGTGTCGAAGGTTTTTGACAGAAAAGCAACATGTTCAAGTGAATCGGGAAGCGATGTCAGCGGAGTTATTTTCAGTGTACTGTCTGGTTGTCGAAAGACAAACCTAAACAAGCCTCGCTCAACAAGTTTCTTTTCGAGCATCAACTGTGTTGTGTCTGTTTTGGAAAACATGTACAAAGTCAAGTCAAGAACTTTCATGTCTGATACAACGGCAGGCGCAATACTGTCAATAGCGGTAGTGTCGGCAACTAAAGTATCGATAGATGTTCTTCCATCATAAACAGCCCTTACAAGAGTGTCCATAAAGGCGACATCCTCATTAGGCTGGTCAAAATAATAATTGCCGTTCATGTCTTTAAGCGCAAACACAAGATAATCGGCATCGGCAAGACCCTTGAACCTGAAACGACCGTCCTTGTTTGTACGGGCAATATGACTGGGAGGTGCTATCATAGGAAGCGAATCAAGGTTGTCCGACGAAGCATCATAAAGCGTAACAAAAACATTATCAACAGGTTTCTTTTCTCTGGCATCAAGCACAACTCCAGCAATAGAACATGTGTCAATATGGTCACCTGTTGAGAAGGTAAACTCAAAATTGTCAAGAACATTGCCTTCGTGAAGGTCGCGTATGCTGCTTCCAAAGCTTACGTTATAGGTAGCATCAGGTTTGAGTTCGTCTTTAAATTTTATTATCAAAGATTTACCTACAAGTTTTGCATCTGGCTTGTTTTTTAATGGTGGTGAGACTAGGATATTTTGAGAAGCGTTATCTAAAGTAACATATTCATCAAAATTTATTTCAATTTTTTTTGATTTAAAATTAGTTGAGTTATTTTCAGGAATGGAAAACATCACTTTAGGTGGAGTCGTGTCTTGTGGGCCACCTGTAGGCATAGATACTGTAGCACAATATGAAAGGCTTAGAACTGTAAAGGCTACAGCAAAGTATAACAATGTGTTTTTAACCTTATTTTTCATACCGCAAAAATGCAGAATTCAAGTCACAAATGCAACTTTGTTAATATTTGGTTTAATATCAGGTGCGAATTTAGTGATAAAATATTCAATTGGGGTCAAAAAGCCGAGTTTTTTTCTCGGTCTGTTGTTTAACTTGTTCTGTATCAATTCAATGTATTCGTCCGTCAGATTCTCGAAAGACGAACCTTTCGGAACATATTGCCTGATGAGGCTGTTCATGTTCTCGTTGGCGCCTTGTCTCAAAGCTGACCACCGACTTGTGCCGGTCTATCGTCGCTGCGATTTCACTTTGGGAGATTTTCTTCTCCAACATCACGGAAATTGTGTACCTTTGCTCGCTGGTTAAATGTGCCATCTTTTTTTCTTTAGGACGGAGGCAAAGATAGCCGTTTTTTC
>JAZLGA010000023.1:0-8328 GCA_045616045.1 Bacteroidales bacterium
ACCTCAGCTATCTTTTTTTTGTGAAAAATTTTGCGTGTTCAACACGAAAATTTTGTACCTTTGTTCCTTGGTTAAATGAGACATACTTTTGTTTTTTTTGGACGGAGGCAAAGATGATCATTTTTTCCATTCAGACGGGAAGGAAGGAACTTTCCTTTCTTCCTTCTGATAAAAATATTGATTTTACTGACCTCCGCAAAAGTTGCATTTGTCTCTTGAATTTAGGTTTTCTTTTTGAGAAAAAGTTTTAGATACAACTTTCAAAGTTGCTGTTTTTTTTGTAAAGTGCAATTTGTTTTTGTTTTTTCCTATTTGGCCTTTTGTCTTAACAGTATGCACAGTTTTAAGCTTAAGTTGGTGAACAGTAGTGAAGCGTAAGCGTTTTGTTCAATTTGGCTGATCGATTCGTTAAGCAGGTTTGCTATTGTTGCCGCATTTTCGTTTTTTATAAAAGGTGCGAAATTGGAACAAAATTGTTTTTCATCGTCGGGCAACAACACGTTGTTGGCCAATCCGTTGTTTATCAAAAAAGCATTGTGAACCACGCTGAGAGAGTATGAGAGCAGGTTTTTCTGTTTTTCGCGCCCAAGGTCTTTTAGATTGTCTGAAAAGTCTATAAGTTCGGGTATTTTGTTTTTGAAGCACAGCCTCATCCATTGCTGGAAGATATGGAAGTTGTATTTGTAGTCGTCATTATTCTGCGACATCTTTTTTGCTGCTATCCAGTTGCCGTTTGCTATCAGGGCTATGTCTTTTGCTGTTTCACTTTCAACGCCTATTCTTTCGGATAGGGAACTCTGGATGTCGTTCGTGCCTATGCGAGGGACTCGTGTCATCACAGTACGTGACTTAATGGTCGCAAGTATTCCCTCGGGATCTTCTGCTACTAAAAGGAAAAAGGTTCTTTCGGGTGGCTCCTCAAGCATTTTGAGCATTTTGTTTGCAGTGTCGTCGCGCAATTTTTCGGCCATCCAAATCACAACTATTTTGAACGACCCTTCAAAGGCCTTGAAGTTGAGCTTGTGGATGAGCGTCTTTGCATCACGTACAGAGATGAACCCCTGCTTGTTTTCAATGTCAAGGTGCAAATACCAGTCTTCTTCGCTGGCATAGCCTTCGCATTTGGCAAGATAGTCACGCCAGTTTTCAATGAACAGGTCCGACTCGTTGTCTTTTATTTTTTTTGTCGGCGCAGTGGGTACCACAAAATGCATGTCAGGGTGTATGTATTTGGACATTTTCTGGCAGGCGGGACAAACTCCGCAACTGTCTGTTTCTGTCCTGTTCTGGCACATTATGTATTGTGCGTATGCCAAAACCAAAGCCAATTTGCCGTTTCCAGATGGCCCGACCAGCATTTGAGCGTGTGGAACGCGGTTCTCTTGTACGCTTCTGATGAGCTTCCTTTTTATCTCTTCCTGTCCTATGATGTCTTTGAATTGCATGATGATGTAAGATTTGAAATTTATAATTAGATAGTGACTATGACTATTGACTATGACTATGACTAAACTTTCAACTCCTAATTTTTAACTTCCTAATTTAACTCTCAACTTTCAACTTTCAACTTTCCCCTTTCCCCTTTCAACTCTCAACTTTCAACTCTCAAACCTCCTCCCTCAAATCGGATGCTATAATGTCACATCCCTACTTAACTTCTTTTTACAATCCTTCCCACTTTATCTTTCCCGCTCTTTTGGGTTTTTGTGATGCGAATTCCAGGGCTGCGTTTCGTGTACACAGTTCCATATTGTCGTTGCTTGCGTTTCCTTTGCTGACTGTTCTCCTTGTAAGGTCGGCCTCTATGAAGTGTGTGCCGACACCCTTTCCAACCCGGACGTGATCGTGTGACAGGGTTGGTGCTACTTTTGGTTCCAAAGTCTCTTGCTCGGCTATTGTCTCCATTGGTTTTGCCCCTAAGCTGTTGCCACTTGTGGAATTGTTGGCTATCAGCGTGTTGATGTCGTGGCCTTGCATGTTTTTGTCATGGCTGTTGTACATGATTTCACAACTGTCAATGACGATGTTTGTTGTTTGTGCGTTTCCCGTAAGGTTGGCAATTGAGATGACACCCACCTTATTGTTGTCAGCTCCGCCATGAATGTTGCAGTATGTTATGAGTATCGTGTCGGCTCTGCTTGTTCCCAAGTTGATTTGTGGGTTGTTGGTGCTCCCGATGCCGCCGTTCCCAATAACATTGCAATGGTACATTTTAATGCTGCTGTTGCCGTTGGCAGTCGAGCTTGTTGCGGTTCCTTGATAATAAATGAACTCGCATTGGCTGATGTTTGTCGTGGAGTTCGTCAACGAGTTGACAGAGCTGTAATAGTAGGTGGCGAAATCGCCGAATGTGACATTTTCAAAATCTGTAAAAGCACTGACGAGGCTGGTGTCGCCGCAATGTTCCAATGTGCAATATTTTGTTGATGCTTTCGTGTTGTCAGCAAAGCGAATGGCATAGCTACAACCTGGGGGCTGAAGGCCGAAATTTATGCTTTCGCAAAACATGCCCCTATTTTCGATCTTGATACTTATGTCGTCGGCTATGTCAAAATTATAGTGGAGCATGATGGTGTCGCCTATTATTTTCAAACTGCTGTCAATGCGACAGCCATAACATATATGGCTTGCATAGTAATGATGAACTCCAGCCTTTGGAATGTCGGCGATATGTTGCTGAGCGTTTGTTTTCCCGGTGTCTTCAGATGTCCAACGAGCCTCGACTGTTGTGCAAGCAAGAACGCATAGGACAATAAGAAAGTAAAAATGTTTCATTCCATTTTTTTCGCAAAATTAAAAAAATATAAGCAAAATTTTGAGTGTAAGCCATAAAAACTTATCTTTGCACAAAATAATTAAATTCAAATGAAACAATCTATAGTCATCTTAGCGGGAGGTGGTCCGGCTCCCGGTATCAACACAGTGATAAGCACCGTGGCCAAGACCTTCCTTAAAGACGGTTACCGTGTGTTAGGCCTTAACGAGGGCTACAAATACCTCTTTACCGAAAACCCCGACGTTGTCGAGATAGACTTCCTCTATGCCGACAGGATACAGCGCATGGGTGGTTCGGCCCTCAAGATGAGCCGCTACAAGCCTAAAGACAGCGAGTTCAACACCGACTTCTTCGTGAAGAACAATATCAAGTTGCTCGTCACCATTGGCGGTGATGATACCGCTTCGACAGCCAACCGCATCTCCAAGTTCTTGGAATTCAACAATGTAAAGATACAGAACATTCATGTTCCAAAGACTATAGACAACGACCTGCCTCTGCCCGAAGGCAGCCCTACTTTTGGCTACTACTCTGCCAAGGATGCTGCCGTGCAGATGGTACAGACCGTTTATGAGGACGCACGCACCAGCGGCAACTGGTTCCTTGTCTCGGCCATGGGTCGCGAGGCTGGTCACTTGGCTTTTGGAATGACTTCGGCCTGCCATTGCCCTATGGCTATCATCCCTGAGATGTTCAACAATACTGAAGTTACCTTCGATGCTATTATCAAATTGTGTGTCAGCTCGATAGTGAAACGTATGCTTCTCGGCGTCGAATATGGTGTGGCCATAATCAGCGAGGGAGTGTTCCACTTCATGAGCGACGAAGAAATCAAAAACTCAGGACTGACTTTCACCTACGACGAACACGGCCATCCTGAACTGGGCAATGTAAGCAAGGCTCACATCTTCAACCTCTTGCTGCAACAGAGACTGAAGAAACTCGGCCTCAACGTGAAGAGCCGTCCTGTGGAGATAGGCTATGAGGTGCGTTGCGTGGCTCCTACGGGCTACGACCTCACTTACTGCTCGCTGCTCGGCTACGGCGTGAAGAAACTGTTCTACCAAGGCATCACTGGCGCCATGGTGACAGCTAACCCGCTCGGCGAGATTAAACCTCTGTATCTCAAAGACGTAGAGGACGAACACGGGAAGATAAAACCTCGTCTTGTGAACCTCAACGGCCCCAAGGCAGAACTCATCTTCAACGAAGGTATGCAGTACATCACCCCCGACGACTACGAGGCTGCCAAGAAATACCTGCCCGACCCGGAGCAATATGACTTCAAGAAGATTTTGAAGTGGTGAAAGACTTTCCCTTGAAAAAATGAAAACGGTGCAAAAACACCGTTTTTTTTTTTTTGCTGTTCGGTTTGTTGTGCCTAATTATGCTGATGATTTTGTAAAAAGTCGTGAACTCTTCTGCTTTTTTTATGCAATATTATTTTTTTTTGTTATCTCTTGGGCTGAAATAATGACAGAGAGAAAAAGAGATAATTACTGGATGTTAACATTTGGTTTTGACCAGGCTAAAACATCTGACAACTATTTTTAAACGAAAAAGTATCGCATTGCGATACTTTTTCGTTTATTTTGATGTCTAAGCAATGTAGCTACAGGATTTTATGCTTGTTCCAGCTTGTCGTTGGACCCCAGAACGTTCACAATCTTGTGAATATAGAGTTTCTTCATGCTGTCGCGGGCGGGGGTGAGGTATTTGCGCGGGTCGAACTCGGCAGGTTTCTCGGCCATTGCCTTGCGTATGGCAGCTGTCATGGCAAGACGACTGTCGCTGTCGATGTTTATCTTGCACACTGCACTCTTGGCGGCTTTTCTCAATTGTTCTTCGGGTATTCCAACAGCAGCCTTAAGGGCACCGCCGAATTGGTTGATGGTGTCAACCTCGTCCTGTGGCACTGATGAAGAGCCGTGCAGCACGATGGGGAAGCCTGGCAGTTTTTTCTCAATTGCTTCTAACACGTCGAATGCCAATGGGGGAGGCACAAGGCGTCCTGTCTGCGGGTCGATGGTGCATTGCTCGGGGGTGAACTTGTAGGCTCCGTGCGAGGTGCCGATAGAGATGGCCAACGAGTCAACGCCTGTCTTGGTGACAAAGTCGATTACCTCCTCTGGCTTGGTGTAGTGGCTCTCGGCTGACGAGACTTCTTCCTCAACACCGGCCAACACGCCAAGCTCTCCTTCCACGGTGACGTCATGTTGGTGGGCGTAGTCAACAACCTTGCGGGTGAGGGCAACATTCTCGTCGTAGGGTAGGGCAGAACCATCAATCATCACCGATGAGAAGCCCATGTCGATGCATGACTTGCACAGTTCAAAGCTGTCGCCGTGGTCGAGATGGAGCACTATTTCAGGATGTGCGCAGCCAAGCTCTTTGGCATATTCCACAGCACCTTGGGCCATATAGCGCAACAACGTCTGGTTTGCGTAGTTGCGGGCACCTTTTGACACTTGAAGTATCACGGGTGACTTTGTCTCGACAGCAGCCATGATGATGGCCTGCATCTGTTCCATGTTGTTGAAGTTGAAAGCTGGTATGGCGTAACCGCCGTCAACAGCCTTTGCAAACATTTTACGGGTGTTTACTAATCCTAATTCATTGAAATTTACCATTTTAAAATATTTTTTTGTTTGTTGTTACCTCTTTCTGCAATTGTTTTTGTCACAAAGACTTTGCAAAAATAATAAATAGTTTGATTTGTTGAAAAAGTTACTCTTTTTTATGTTTTTGCTTAAAAAAAAAGATGACCATGAAAATGTGCCACATATCGCTTCCTGCTGTCGAATCCTATTGGTGTCCGCTAAAAGTTCTTGAAGCGGGCAAGAAAAAATGCTGAACCTTATGGGATGGAACCTGTCCTTTTTGTTGCTTTTTTTTTCGACAAAAACCGAGTAGCGGCGAACGACCGACAGTGTTGTTTTTAGAGTCTTGCCAACGAAAACAACTTGGTTGCAGAAAAGGGTAGTGGTGTGCGTTACAGATGTGTTTCTGTTTAGAAATATCTGCCGGTTATTGACAAGGGGTCGCCTTTGATTTCGCAAGGGGTGCCCTGGAATATTATCTTGCCTCCTTTTTTTCCACCCGATGGGCCCATTTCAATTATGAAGTCGCACTGTTTCAGCATTTCTATGTTATGTTCAATCAGAAATATGCTATTGCCGTCGTCAACCATTTTGTCGAAGAGTTTCATGATGCGGTTTATGTCGTTCAGGTGCAGTCCGTCAGAAGGCTCGTCGATGATGAATATCTTTGCCTTTTCGTTAAGATATGATGCCATCTTTATGCGTTGTAGTTCGCCTCCCGAAAGTGTTGACAGCGACTGGTTGAGATGAAGGTAGCCAAGTCCCACGTTTCGCAGTGGTTCAAGCTTGTCGGCTATGGCACTGCCTGCAAACATCTCGCACGCCTTGTTGGCGGTAAGGTCCATTACTTCGGCGATGTTAAGCCCATTCAGTTTGTGTTTCAGCACCTCGTCTGAGTAACGTAATCCTCCGCAAGCCTCACATACTGTCTCGATGGAGTCCATAAATGCCATGTCGTTGACGATGACACCTTTGCCTTGGCATACAGGACAAGCTCCTTTGCCGTTGAAGCTGAAAAGGTCGGTTTTGGTCTTGTTGGCTTTTGCAAATTGTCTTCTTATGTCGTCGGCCACTTCAAGATAGGTCGCAGGTGTTGACCTGAGGCTGATGCCTATGTTCTTTTGGCTTATATAAACAATGTCGTTAGGGGTGTGGTATGCTTTTCTGAAACACTCCATAAGCGAACTCTTCCCCGAACCGGCCACACCGGCAATGCCGCATAATGTTCCTAATGGTAGTTCTGTACTTATGTTGCTGATATTGTGCAGACTGGCGTTTTTCAGGCTGAAGAAGTGCTCTGCTTTCCGTGTTCGCTCTTTTATGTTGCTTTTGACACTGAGCATACGCCCCGTCAGGGTTTCACTGTCGAGAAGTTTGCCGTAACTTCCTTGAAACACTATCTGTCCTCCTGCATTGCCTGCTCCCGGCCCCATGTCAATGACATGGTCTGCTATCTTTATCATCTCCTTGTGATGTTCTACAAGAATTACGGTGTTGCCATGCTGTTTGAGTTTTTGTACTGACTTCTGCATTAGCAGTATGTCGTGGTTGTGAAGCCCCACACTTGGCTCGTCAAGAATGTAAAGCACGTCTGACAGTGGCGAGTTGATGTATTTTGCTATCTTGCAGCGTTGAGCCTCTCCTCCCGAAAGTGTGCCTATCGCACGGTCAAGGGTGAGGTAACCAAGTCCAATTTCGGCGAGTGCTTTCAGACGTTCGCTAGTGGTTCGTCGTATGTCTTTTGCGAGTGCGTCGTCAATCTGGTTAATCCATTCAAGAGCTTCGTCAATGCTCATTGAGCATACGTCGGCTATGTTGACATCCCTTATTTTGCAAGAGCGAATCTTGGTGTTGAGGCGCGTCCCGCCGCAGTCCGGACAAGTGCCCATGACTAGCATGGGGTTGAGGACGGTAGCGTGCAGCAGACCTTCATCTGAGTTGATTATGCTGCGATACATGCGGGGTATGAGCCCTTCGTATTTGGCACTTTTGGGCCAGTTTGAAGGCGGGTTCTTGAGCTTTATCTGAGGTGAGTTGAGAAAAAGTTCCAACTCGTCAGGACTGTAGTCCTTTATTTTCTTGTCAAGGTCGAAGAGCCCGCTGTGGGCATAACGTATCCAACGCCAGCCCCCTTTGCCGAAGGCTATGTAGTGTATGGTGTCCTCATCGTTGAGCGACTTGTCAAAATCGACAAGCTTGTGAATGTCAAGCTCCCTAATCTCCCCCAGCCCGGCACAACGTGGACAACTGCCCGATGGATGGTTGAACGAGAAACTGTCTGAATATCCTGCAAATGGCTGCCCAATACGAGAGAAAAGCAGACGCAGAAGGGCGTATATGTCAGTATATGTGCCCACCGTCGAACGTGAGTTGGATGCCGGCTTGCGTTGCTCTATCACTATCGCAATAGGCAAATTTTCTATCTCATCGACATGAGGACGACCATATTTTGGCAGATATTGTTGGGTGAACGATGGAAAGGTGTCGTTTAACTCACGACGTGACTTGGCTGCTATGGTGTCCAAAACAAGCGAACTCTTCCCAGAACCCGACACGCCCGTCACCACAGTGATGCAATGCTTCGGTATCTCTACGCTGATGCCCTTAAGGTTGTTCTCTTTCGCTCCTTTTATAATAATGCTGTCTCCCTTGTCTGACATGTTTTTTATTTTGCGCAAAGGTATAGTTTTTTTTGCTAATGCCAAACCCTTGGTCTGTCGCATTCGGTTTGAATGACATCCCGCTTTGTCTTTGATGTTCATCTGATCATGTTATAAAATCCTCTTTTTAACGCAATGTGCATTCTTCTCAAATACCTTAATTCCGCAGATTATTCTTGATTTTTGGTTGTTGAGAAATGACAAGCCGTTGTTAATAAATAACTTAGCAACGACTTGCATTTCTCAATAATTTCACCTATTTTTGTGCTGTGAAACCGTAAAAACGGGTGAT
>JAZLGA010000024.1:0-28018 GCA_045616045.1 Bacteroidales bacterium
TATCACCCGTTTTTACGGTTTCACAGCACAAAAATAGGTGAAATTATTGAGAAATGCAAGTCGTTGCTAAGTTATTTATTAACAACGGCTTGTCATTTCTCAACAACCAAAAATCAAGAATAATCTGCGGAATTAAGGTAAAATCAAAACAAACTGGTTGCACTTTTAACAGGCAGAAACCCATTCTGAACTATATCGCTGACTTTTATTGCAAAGAACTATCTTTGGCAATAGAAACCGGTGGAGATTCTCACTTCTCGAAAGAAGCTGCCATTAAAGACGAAGAACGAGACAGACAAATGCAGGCAACAGGATTAACCGTAATTAGAGCAGGAGACGAAGGTGTTAGGAATAATGCAGAACATATAGCCAGAAGCATAATCGCTCAGGCTACAGAAACTCCCCCTAAATCCACCTCAAAAGGGGAACTTTATTGCGACTTATAATAAAAGTTTTGTCATTCTTTATTCTAATTTGACTTAATCCATAAACCCCCAAACCAAACATTGATGAACAACCACAACCACCTCAGCTTAGGGCCTTTCCAAGGCATAACCGACATGGTGTTTCGCAACACTTACAAGAGACACTTTTCTGGAATCGGCAAATACTACACACCTTTCTTCACAGGAATAAGGACCGAACATTCTAAGAGCCTCCGCACTGAAGAAATAGATCCGGAATGCAACGATATAGCCACCCTCACACCTCAAATTCTGAGCAGTGATGCCGATGAGATAGTACGTTTTGCCAAACAATGCAAGGAATTGGGTTATAGCGAAGTCAACCTCAACATGGGTTGTCCATTCCCACGTGTGGCCAACAAGAGACATGGTTGCGGTCTTATGCCATATCCCGACCTTGTCAAACAAATTTTGGATTCAGTATTCGCCAACACCGACATACGTTTCAGTGTAAAATGCCGTCTCGGTCATTTCAAGCCTGACGAGATTGTCCCAATGATAGAGGTGTTCAACCGCTATCCTCTCAGCGAAATCATCATCCATCCACGCACAGGCAAGCAGATGTACACCGGCAAAGCCGATGTGGAGTGCTTCAGGGCTCTGATTACCAGCATCAACGCACCTTTGGTCTATAACGGCGACATCGTGTCGGCTGAAAGTTTCAAACACATAAGCGAGAACGTGAAACCCGTCGGCAGTTTTATGTTAGGTCGTGGCATTCTGGCCAATCCTTTCCTTGCCGAAGAAATACGAGGCATCGACACCGGCAACCGACGAGAACGTCTCTACGCCTTCGTCAGAGAACTTTACAACACCCGACTGCAACAGGCAGGAGGAAGCCCTAAAGTAATAGGACGAATGAAGGAATTATGGTCATATCTCATGAACTCATTCTCAGAGCCACAAAATGTATGGCGCAAGATAAAGAAAACCAATAGATTAGAAATATACGAAGAGGCAGTAAGGGAAATCTTTGAAACCGAAAAATTTGTGATTGAGCCATGACAACACATTTTTCAATATACAACAGAACATCATCAAATTACATGTCGCAATAGACTTTAACTAAATAAATGCAAACATTTTAAAGCACACAACGCCATTCGATTCATAAAAAATCTCATCTTTACTTGACTTGAAAATAAAAATCCATTTTTCTCAAAATAGAACTTTTACATTCAATAATTTTTTACCTTTGCAGAACAAAACCGATACAAATCAAATAAATATAACATGACAAAAAAAATCGAAGAAATCAAGGCCTCACTTGCCGAATATGGCATCACTGGCGTAAAAAGCATCTGCTACAATCCCGGCTATGAGCAGATCTACAAAGACGAAATGAACCCTAACCTTACAGGTTATGACAAAGGCGTAATGACAGAGTTGGGGGCTGTCAATGTCATGACTGGCATATATACAGGCCGTTCGCCCAAGGACAAATACATCGTCATGGACGAGAACTCGAAAGACACCGTATGGTGGAACACACCAGCCTATCCAAACGACAACCACCCGATGACTGGCGAGGTTTGGAACCAGGTCAAAGACATGGCAAAAAAACAACTTTCAGGCAAAGACCTTTATGTTGTTGATGCATTCTGTGGTGCCAACGAGAACACCCGTATGGCTGTTCGTTTCATCATGGAAGTGGCTTGGCAGGCACATTTCATCCTAAACATGTTCATCAAGCCTACCCAAGAGGAGCTCGAAAACTTCAAGCCCAACTTCACCGTTTACACCGCATCAAAGGCAAAAGTAAGCAACTACAAGGAACTCGGCCTCAACAGCGACACATGTGTTGCTTTCAATGTCACAAGCCGCGAACAAGTCATACTCAACACATGGTATGGTGGCGAAATGAAGAAAGGCATGTTCTCAATGATGAACTATTACCTGCCTTTGCAAGGCATTGCTGCGATGCACTGTTCAGCCAACACCGACATGAAAGGCGAAAACACAGCCATCTTCTTCGGCCTGTCGGGGACAGGAAAGACCACTCTCAGCACCGACCCAAAGCGGGCACTCATAGGCGACGACGAGCATGGTTGGGATGACGAAGGCGTGTTCAATTTTGAAGGCGGTTGCTATGCAAAAGTCATCAACCTTGACAAGGACAGCGAGCCCGACATTTACAACGCCATACACCGCAATGCCCTTTTGGAGAACGTCACCGTTGACAAAGACGGCAAAATCGACTTTACCGACAAGAGCGTGACAGAGAACACCCGCGTAAGCTATCCTATTGAGCACATCGAAAAGATAGTGAAGCCCATTCACGGCAAAAGTTCAGGCCCTGCCGCCAAAAACGTCATTTTCCTCAGTGCCGACGCCTTTGGAGTATTGCCCCCTGTAAGCATTCTCACTCCCGAACAATGCAAATACTACTTCCTCAGCGGTTTCACCGCAAAACTGGCAGGAACAGAGCGCGGCATCACCGAACCAACACCTACATTCAGCGCATGCTTCGGACAAGCTTTCCTTGAACTCCACCCGACAAAATATGCCGAAGAATTGGTGAAACGCATGGAAAAGAGCAACGCCAAGGCTTACCTCGTCAATACAGGATGGAATGGCACTGGAAAACGCATCTCCATTAAAGACACGCGCGGCATCATCGACGCCATCCTTGACGGATCGATAGAAAACGCACAAACCAAAACCATACCATACTTCAATTTCGAGGTCCCCACTTCATTACCAGGCGTTGACCCGAAGATCCTCGACCCCCGCGACACTTACGCCGACCGCAACTTATGGGAAGAGAAAGCCAAGGACCTTTCGGCACGCTTCATAAAGAACTTCGACAAGTTCACCTCAAACGAAGCTGGAAAGACGCTTGTCAACGCTGGCCCAAAATTATAATTCACAAAATGCACTTTCTGCATCACACAACAAAAGAAGGTCGCCAATGATCCGAACCCCGTTAGTTATTTGTCCAACTTTCGGGGTTCAGATTAGTTCCGTCTCTTGTTTATTTACAAGGCCTTGTCGATGACAAGGAATGAAAATATTCAAGTCAACTAAAGCAAAAAAAACTTAGTTTGTCGCACCTATAAAAAAAAGTCTTACCTTTGCAGTCTCATCGGATTGTCTGTCAGGTTTGGTCAAGGCCAACAATCCAACAAGAATTAAAGTTAAACCTCCTCATTCAAGTAAGCCTGATGCTTGTTTGAGTACAACAAAAACAAAAAATGGCAGAAAACGAAAACATCACCAACGAAGCCATGCCAGAAAAAGAAAAGGCCGTTGAGAAAGTGGAGAAGGCTCCAAAACAAAAACCAGTTCCGGCAGCAGATTTTGACTGGACATCATCTCACAAGAAGTTCGACAACTACTCTTCAGACGAGCGCGTAAAACTCGAAGAAAAGTACATCGGCACAATGAGTCAGATAGCAGACCACGAAGTCGTTGAAGGCACTATCGTATCAATGAACGACCGCGAAGTTGTTGTCAATATCGGATTCAAGTCTGACGGTGTGATACCTGTATCAGAATTCCGCACCACCCCTGACTTGAAAGCAGGTGACAAGATTGAAGTTTACGTTGAGAATCAAGAAGGCGCAAACGGACAACTCATCCTTTCGTACAAGAAAGCACGCATACTCAAGTCATGGGATCGCGTCAATGCTGCTTACGACAATGGAGAAATCGTTAAAGGCTATGTCAAGAGCCGCACCAAAGGCGGTCTTATCGTTGACGTATTTGGCATCGAAGCATTCCTTCCCGGTTCGCAAATCGACGTCAAGCCCATCCGCGACTACGACGTATATGTTGACAGCATCATGGACTTCAAAGTTGTCAAGATCAACCAAGAATACAAGAACGTTGTTGTTTCACACAAAGCACTTATCGAAGACGAACTTGAACAACAAAAAGCTGAAATCATCAGCAAACTTGAAAAAGGCCAAGTCCTCGAAGGTACCGTTAAGAACATCACCAGCTATGGCGTATTCATCGACCTCGGCGGTGTTGACGGTCTTATCCACATCACAGACCTCTCATGGGGCCGCATAAACCACCCTGAAGAAATCGTCACACTCGACGAAAAAATCAAAGTCGTCATCCTTGACTTCGACGATGGCAAAAAACGTATCGCTTTGGGTCTTAAACAACTCACTCCTCACCCATGGGATTCGCTCGACCCGAACCTCAAAGTTGGCGACACTGTGAAAGGCAAAGTTGTCGTTATAGCCGACTACGGTGCATTCGTAGAGATAGCTCCTGGCGTTGAAGGTCTTATACACGTGTCAGAAATGTCCTGGTCACAGCACCTCCGCACAGCACAAGACTTCCTCAAGGTTGGTGACGAAGTTGAGGCCAAGATACTCACCCTTGAAAGAGAAGACCACAAGATGTCACTCGGCATCAAGCAACTCACACCCGACCCTTGGACTAATGTGACAGGACGCTATGCAGTAGGAACAAAACACACTGCCACCGTTCGCAACTTCACAACATTCGGTATCTTTGTAGAACTCGAAGAAGGCGTTGACGGCTTGATTCATATCAGCGACCTCAGCTGGTCAAAGAAAATCAAGCACCCTGCTGAGTTCACCAAGATTGGTGAAAAGATTGAAGTTGTTGTTCTTGAAGTGGACGAAGAAAACCGTCGTCTCAGTTTAGGCCACAAGCAACTTGAAGAAAACCCTTGGGATGTGTTTGAGACAATATTCCCTGTTGGTTCCGTACACCAAGGCACTATCACCAATTTAAGCGACAAAGGCGCTGTGGTGTCACTGCAATACGGTGTCGAAGGCTTCTGCCCAATGCGTCATCTTAAGAAAGAAGACGGCTCCTCACTCAAGAACGAAGAAACAGCCGACTTCAAAGTCATTGAGTTTGTGAAAGAAAGCAAGAAAATAATCCTCTCACACACAAGGCTTTTCGAAGAGAAGATGGCAGCAGAGAAAGCAAGCGAAGACAAAGCAGCAGAGAAAGCAGCCAAAAACACCAAACGCACTGTTAAAGAAATCAATGACAACATTGAGCACAGTACCCTTGGCGACATCGAAGCACTTCAGAACTTGAAGGAAGCACTCGAAAACGGCGAAAAGAAAGACTAATAAAAATATCTTTCACAAAAACCAAGCCGTCCATGCATGGACGGCTTTTTTTTATATATTTGCAACATTAAAAAAAACAGAAGTCATGAAAAAACTAATGACATTCATTTTTGCTGCACTATTTTTCAGCAGTTGCTCTTCACTTAAATTGGCCAACTCATCAGCAGCACTTCAAGCTGGCGCCGCAGCAGCCACTGCACTAACCATCACCGACTCTCAAATCGTGACATTGTGCAAGGAATACATGGCCCAAAGCGATGCACAGAACACCGTACTTCCGGCAAGCGACAGCTACAGCAAACGTTTGGCTGGAATCATGTCAAAATTCAAGAACATAGGTTCGATGAACGTGAACTACGCAGTGTATAAATCAAATACCATCAATGCCTTTGCAAGTGGCGACGGCAGTATCCGCGTATATACCGGACTTATGGACGTGATGAACGACGAGGAAATTTTCGCCGTTATAGGACACGAGCTTGGCCATGTCAAAAACAAAGACACCCGTGATGCCTACCGCAACGCCTATCTTATTGTTGCAGCACGCTATGGCATTGCAGCCTTCAGCGACAGGGCCGGTGCCATATCACAAGGTTTCTTAGGCGACCTGGGACAACAACTGACCCAGAACGCATATTCTCGCAAACAAGAATATGAAGCCGATGATGCTGCCTTACAATTCTGCGTTAGCAACGGAGTGAACCCTTATGCAATGTACAACGCTCTAAACGTTTTGTTAAAACTTGAAAAGGACAATGGTGCCAGCAGCAATGGCATCACACAAATGTTCTCATCACACCCCGACACCTCAAAACGCGCAACACGCGCCAAATCAAATGCCGATGCCGTAAAAGGAAAAACGAACACCACAACCAAAACGACAGTGAACATAGGCAACACTACAACCACAAAAATATCAGTCACTCCTAAAAAAACAAATAACGACAGTAATTCCAACAAACCAAAAGTAACAGTGACACCAAAATAAGATTTTGAAGCATGATTGGCTTGATTACAAATTGGTTCATTGGTGTAATACTCTTTTTTTCACTATGGGCTCTTATCATGCATCTGGTGAAGGCTTATAGTTTGAAACACAACAAGGACAACCCTGAAGCGGAAACAGAAAACGACGAGACCACTGAAAACACCAAGGAAGGACTTAAAAAAGAAGCAAAAACAGAACCATAAACACTTTTTGAATTTAAAAATAATAATACAAATCTACAGATATGAAATACGATGTCATCGTGATAGGCAGCGGCCCAGGCGGATACGTTGCAGCCATCAGAGCAGCACAACTCGGCAAAAATGTTGCAGTTGTTGAAAAATCAGAAATAGGCGGAATATGCCTCAACTGGGGTTGCATCCCGACCAAAGCCTTGTTAAAGAGCGCACAGGCCTACAATTATATCAAACATGCCGAAGCCTACGGAATCAAGATAGATGGTGAAGCAAGACCCGACATGCAGGCAGTAGTGACCCGCAGCCGCGGCGTGGCCGAGACAATGAGCAAAGGTGTTCAATACCTGCTCAACAAGAACAAAGTCGAGATAATAGCCGGTTACGGCCGTCTGACAGCCGACAAGAAAGTGGAAGTAACCGATGCTGAAGGCAACAAAACCACCCACGAGGCAGAGCATATCATACTCGCCACAGGCTCACGCGTACGCGAACTGCCAGCCATGCCCATCGACGGCAAGAAAATAATAAGCTACCGCCAAGCCCTTGTACTCGACACACTGCCAGAAAGCATGGTTGTGGTAGGCTCGGGAGCCATAGGCTCTGAGTTTGCCTATTTCTTCACCTCAATGGGAGTGAAAGTGACTTTAGTGGAGTTCCTGCCCAACGTCGTACCCAACGAGGACGAAGAAGTGTCGAAGCAGGTGGAACGCGCCTTCAAGAAACTAAAGATGACAGTGATGACTGAAGCCTCAGTAACTCATGTCGATACCACAGGCGAGAAATGCGTCTGCACCATCAACACCAAGAAAGGCGACAAGACAGTTGAAGCCGACATCGTCCTGTCAGCCGTTGGCGTACAGACCAACATCGACGACCTTGGCCTTGAGACTCTCGGCATAGCCACCGAACGCGGAAAGGTCATCGTTGACGAATGGTACCGCACAAACGTGGAAGGAGTTTACGCCATCGGTGACATAGTGCATGGTCCCGCCTTGGCACACAAGGCCGACCACGAAGCCACCATCTGCGTTGAGAAACTATGCGGACTCAACCCCAAACTGTTGAACTACAACAACATACCCGGCTGCACCTACACCACACCCGAGATTGCTTCGGTAGGACTAAGCGAAGCCAAGGCAATAGCCGCAGGCTACAACATCAAAGTCGGCAAGTTCCCCTTCACGGCATCTGGCAAGGCAACAGCGGCAAGCAACCGCGACGGCTTTGTGAAAGTCATCTTCAACGCCGACACCGACGAGTGGCTGGGGTGCCATCTTGTCGGCGACAACGTCACCGAGATGATAGCCTCAGCAGTGCTGTGCCGTAACCTCGGCGCCAAGGGCGAAGACATCATCAGCGCCATCTTCCCTCACCCCACCATGTCGGAAGGCATCATGGAGGCAGCTGCAGCAGCGTATAATGAGTGTGTACACCTATAATGACTATAAGATACACAACACAAGTTCCTTTTACCAATTACTAAATCGTTCAATCATTTATAATCCATACCATAACACTTTAGCCGAAAAGTCAAATGGCATATAACTTGACAAAGAAAAAAACACTCTTGACATTAACTATTATACTATTCGGTCTAATAGCGACAGTTCAAAACAGCGGCGACAACAACATCCAATCAGCACGGCAACTATGGTATAGAGTATGTTGACAACGAAAACGAAGGATACGGGCTAAACTTTTGGAAACCTTTTGTGTCAGGAGCAAGCAACACAATGAACTATATTCTTTTTCTTGGCGACAAGGGCAATGTAGGGATTGGCACGAATAATCCACAATACAAGTTGTCAGTTAACAGTGAGATACTGGCAAAAGGCATCAAAGCAAGCACAAAATCAAGCAATTGGCCTGATTTTGTCTTTACCAAAGAACACAAGAAGATGGGTTTAACAGAATTGGAGATGTATATCAACGCAAACAACCATTTGCCCGACATGCCACCGGCAACAGATGCTGGGAAAGAGGGGGCTCAACCTTGAAGAAATGAACACTATATTCTCCTGCAAAAAATTGAGGAGTTAACACTTTATGTAATTGAACTGCAAAAGCAGATTGACGAACTGAAAAAAGAAAGGATGAAAAATAAACTTTTATTGAAAAAGGTTTCACAGACAATCCTTTTTCTGAAAATATAACAAAAGACACAGGTCATACCATTGTACTAACCTATGGGAGCGATAACACTATAATTGTTTGCAATAAGGCATTACAGAACACACCATCGACGGGACGGAATGGACACATGTGGAATGAACACACCAATATAAATCACTATCATATCAAAATTCAAATAACACTATACCATGGAGATTATCGAAACAGGAATCAAAGACCTCTACATCATCAAGCCCGACATATTCTACGACACGAGAGGTTATTTCTTTGAGGGTTACAACGAAGAGCGTTTCCGCAAAGCGGGACTCAACATGAAGTTTGTCCAAGACAACGAATCACAGTCGATGCGTGGCGTGCTGCGAGGGCTGCACTTTCAGAAGCCGCCATACGTGCAGGGCAAGCTGGTGCGTGTAGTGCGCGGCGTGGTGCGCGACGTGGCTGTTGACCTGCGCAAGGACTCGCCTACGTTCGGCAAATGGCACAGCGTGCTGCTGACAGGCGACGACAAGTTCATGTACTGGATCCCCGAAGGCTTCGCTCACGGCTTTGTATGCCTCGAAGACCACACCATCTTCACCTACAAGTGCACCAACTTCTACAACAAAGCATCGGAAGGCAGCCTGTGCTGGAACGACCCAGACATTGGAATAGAATGGGGGATTGAAAACCCGCTCTTGTCTGAGAAAGACACAAAAGCACCCTTGTTGAAGGATTTTGTCAGTCCATTTTGAACAAATTAAGGTGTAACGACATAACCAAAAAGCTACTTTTCCTGCTCCACTCTTGAAAGAGTGCCACAGGCAAATGAGTCATATAAAATTTCTCAACCCAATTTCCCTCTGACCGCTTCGTTTCACGCTATAACAATGAGACAGATTTAAGAAAAAAAATAAAAACATGAAAATAACATCCATCGCACTCGTAACGCTACTGATAGGCTTTACAAATAGCTGCACGACAACAAGAGCTGGCAAGAGCGTTGCCCCAGACACTGTTTATGTCAAGTCAGAAGCGGCATCTCGCATCGACACCATTTATGTAATGAACGGGAAAGACGACGGGTTTGACGGTCTATTCGACCATATCAGCCACAACACACACGACATTGAATTGCCGGGCACACTCGACTTTGCTGGCGAACCTGTTCCGATGAACCTTTTCTATGTGCGCGAAAAGCTTGAACGTGAACTATTGGTCAACTCATACTTGCACAGCAGCACACTTTTGATATTGAAACGATGCCACCGCTGGTTCCCTATCATAGAAAAGACACTACGCAAAAACAACATACCCGATGATTTCAAATATCTTGCTGTGATAGAAAGCGGTCTTGCCAATGTGGTTTCGTCTTCAAAAGCGGTCGGATTTTGGCAATTCCTTGAAGGAACAGCAAAAGATTACGGACTTGAAATAAACAAAGAGGTTGACATGCGATATAACGTTGAACTTGAATGTATTGCGGCTTGCTCTTACCTTAGGAAATCGTATGACAGGTTTGGCAGTTGGACACTAGCTGCGGCCGCTTATAACACCGGCAACGGTCGTATTAATCAATTTATTGACTATCAAATGGTTGACTCCTATTACGATATGTTATTGTATGAAGAAACCGAACGTTATGTTTTCCGAATTTTGGCACTCAAACTTATATGCGAGAACCCCGAAAAATATGGTTTCAGACTTTGTGACGACCTTCTTTACCAACCGCTTGAGTACAAAACCATCACCGTTACTTCGACGATTGACGACCTTGCCAAGTTCGCCATCAGAAACGGCATCAGCTACAAATTGCTAAAGATGTTCAACCCTTGGCTGCGCGGCAAGAGCCTGACCGTGAAGGACGGCAAGAGCTACCAGATAAAGATACCAATCAACGATTTCGCAAAAACACACCACGAACTGACTATTCCTGCAGACACGACAACAAATGAGTAAGGACAACATCTATTCTGAAGAAGAATATCTTGAGATATACGGTGCGAAGGTCAACAACCTGAAAGACATAGACCTGAACATACCACGAAACACACTATGTGTGATAACAGGAGTGAGCGGCAGCGGCAAGTCGTCTCTTGCTTTCGACACCATCTACGCCGAAGGACAACGCCGCTACATGGAGACATTCTCTGCCTACGCACGACAGTTTATAGGCAACATGGAACGACCCGATGTGGACAAGATAACCGGTCTAAGCCCCGTCATCTCCATCGAACAGAAGTCGGTCAACAAGAACCCGCGTTCCACAGTAGGCACCATAACAGAGATATACGACTTCCTACGCCTACTATATGCCCGCATCGCCGACGCCTATTCATACGAAACAGGCGAAAAGATGGTCCGCTACAGCGAGGAACAGATAACCCAACTCATCATAAAAGAGTATTCAGGAAACCGCATCAACATCCTTGCCCCTATGGTAAGAGGACGCAAAGGTCACTATAGAGAGTTGTTCGAACGCATACGACAAATGGGATTTACCAAAGCATGCATTGATGGCGAGATAACCGACTTGGAAGCCAACATGATGCTCGACCGTTACAAGACACACAATATAGAGATAGTTGTGGACCGCTTGAAAGTAAGCGAGGACGACGCGAACCGCATCAAGAAATCGGTACAAACAGCTTTCAATCACGGCAAAGGCTTGCTGCTTGTCAGCAGGCCTGACAGCAACAGCATACGCTATTTCAGCCGCCACCTAATGTGTCCTACAACGGGCATATCATACGAGGAACCCGAGCCAAACACTTTCTCGTTCAACTCGCCATTTGGAGCCTGCCCAAAATGCAACGGATTGGGTGAAATATCAGTCATTGACATGGACAAACTGATACCAGACAACACACTCAGCATCAAAAAAGGAGGCCTTGCCCCTGCAGGAGAATACAAAAAAGGCAATTGGATCTTTGAACAACTCGAACTATTGGGCCACAAGTTTGGATTCACCATTGACACACCTCTCAGCGAAATAGGCGGAGAGGCTCTTGATGCCATCTTATACGGCTTCAACGGCAAAGTGAACATACTTCACGAATTTTCCGGCGTCAACTCTATCGTCAATGTCCATTTTGACGGAATAGTCAATTTCATCGAATCACAAAACAATGAAGAGTCACCAGCAAACATAGCCCGTTGGTCGGCATCGTTCATGAACCACACAGCTTGTCCTGCATGTGGGGGCACGCGACTGAAAAAAGAGTCTCTTTTTTTCAGGATAGACGGCAAGAACATTGCAGAAGTGGCACAAATGGACATTGGCACACTAGCACAATGGATTGACACCCTTCACGCCAGACTCAACGACCGACAAAACGAGATTGGCAACGACATCATATCAGAGATAAGCAAACGTGTACATTTTCTGCTCGACATAGGCATCGACTATCTCAACCTCAACCGTCAGTCGGCATCGCTATCAGGCGGAGAGGCACAACGCATAAGATTGGCAACGCAAATAGGCTCACAACTGACAAGCACTCTGTACATTCTTGACGAGCCAAGCATAGGGCTGCACCAGCGCGACAACCACAAACTCATCGAGTCACTGAAAGAGCTGCGCGACATGGGGAACTCTGTCATAGTGGTGGAACACGACAAAGACACCATGCTTGCCGCCGACTATCTTGTCGACATAGGGCCAGGTGCCGGACGAAATGGCGGCAAAGTGGTTTTTGCTGGCACACCAAAACAAGCACTAACGAGCGACACACTGACATGCAACTACCTTAACGGCAAGAGCAACATAGCTTTGCCTCAACAAAGACGCACCCCACAGAAAAACTGTTTCATAGAGATAAAAAATGCTAGCGGACACAACTTGAAAAACATCAATTTCACACTGCCATTAGGCATCATGACATGTGTGACCGGAGTCTCAGGTTCAGGAAAATCGTCCATAGTAAACGAAACCCTATACCCTATCATCAGCAAAAAACTATACCGTTCGCTCAAGAATCCCCTGCCATACGAAAGCATCTGCGGCCTTGAACATATTGACAAGATAATAGAGATTGACCAAACACCCATAGGCAGGACTCCACGCTCAAACCCAGCCACATACACCAAAGTGTTTGACGACATCAGGAAACTGTTCGGCGAGTTGCCGGAATCCAGATTGCGCAACTACAAACCAGGACGCTTTTCTTTCAACACCAAAGGAGGCCGATGCGAAGCATGCCAAGGTGCAGGAATAAAGACAATAGAGATGAACTTCTTGCCTGATGTCACAGTAATGTGCGAAGAATGTCAGGGAAAACGCTATAACAGGGAGACTCTTGAAGTGCGATACAAAGGCAAGTCCATTAGCGATGTCCTTGAAATGAGTATCAGCGAGGCTTTGACGTTCTTCGAGAACATACCAGGCATAACCCAAAAAATAAAGACCCTTGACGACGTCGGCTTGGGATACCTTACACTTGGGCAGCCATCAACAACCATATCGGGAGGCGAGGCACAACGCGTCAAACTTGCAACTGAGTTGGCCAAACGCGACACGGGAAAAACACTATATGTTCTTGACGAACCCACCACAGGACTACATTTCGAAGACATAAAAGTGTTGATGGAAGTATTGTCAAAACTTGTCGACCGCGGCAACACCGTCCTAATCATTGAGCACAATATGGATGTGATAAAAATGGCCGATTACATCATCGATATGGGACCTGAAGGCGGCACTAGAGGCGGACAAATAATATGCCAAGGCACGCCCGAAGAAGTCGCAATGTGTGAAGATAGCTATACAGCAAAGTTCCTGAGACAAGAATTGAACCTATAAGTTGTAGGGTTCAAAAATAATCGTCAGCGACACTTGGTTTCAATATACTAAAGCGCACCCGTTCGCAACAGCAACACTTTGCCGCTATGCACACGATTATCGCTGCCCATGTGATTGTATTTCTTAATTCTTTCCATAGACACGGCATAGCGCAATGCAACATCGCGCAAAGTCTCGCCTGGCACAATCGTATGGGCAACCTTATCGTCAGATTCTTTCTTCAGTTTCTCGACATAAACAAAATCACCCTCTTTGAAAGTGGTGACAGACTTTTTGTCGATATAGTTGTAATTATTTATCTGATAGGCATATATATGCAATTCCTTAGCCAAAGACTGGGGAGTGTCGCCCTTATTTGCATAAATGAACCTGACACCATTGTTCTCATAAAGGGGCCTTCCCGACTTTGTCGCCCCCACCGGGATGCTTGCATTGGGTTTTAGGACATAGGCAGGTTCGTATTTGTCAACCGACACCGCTGTTTCAATGTTCTGGGATGCCACTGGAGAAGAGACAACCACTAAAGCAGGCTCGTTGTCTTCAATCTCGCCAAGTGCTATCTGGTCATATATGAACAATTCATAGCGGTTTATCAAGTCAATGAGGCGTGTCGGATAATTTTTGTCGGTGGCGTAACCGGCTACCTTAAGGCCCTTGGCCCACGATTCATAGTCTTTTATGTTCAGGTCGAAAAGCATTTTGTAACGGTCACGAGAAGTAAGGAACAGAGAATGGTCGCGGAACGACTCTTCAGGAGTGTCATAGACACGAAAACACTCGTCTTTTGCGTCATCGTCATAAAGATATGTTCCGCCTTCCCAACCCTGGTGGCACTTTATCCCAAAATGGTTTCGCGCATTTATGGCCAGTTCGCTCCTGCCCGAGTTGGACTCGAGAATGCCTTGGGCCAACGTGATGGAAGCTGGAATTTTATAGTCACGCATCTCTTTCATGGCGATGGCCTTATACCTTTTCACATATTCTTCAGTCACATTGTCGATTTGAGAAAACAGGCTGCCCGAGACAAAGGCCAGAACCAAAAGAGTAAGGAATCTTCTTGCATTCATAATGGATAATATTTCTTGTTGAGGGTGTAAAGATATTGAAATAATTGACATTAAAGGAATATTATGCAATATTTTTGTCCAAAAAAGCAACTTTATCACATTGTCTCATAAATTAACACATTGCAAATAATGACAAAACTCTGAAAAATAAACATTTTTTTTGATTTCAAATGGCAACACATCATCTAATTTTATTATCTTTGACGGCTAAATATTTGTAATGGAAGTAGAAAAAATATACCAATATTTCCCTCGTCTCACTGAGCAGCAGAAAAATCAGTATGCACAACTAAAGGATTTGTACCTTGACTGGAACAGCAAAATCAATGTCATTTCACGCAAGGACATGGAATGCTTCTACACCCATCATGTGCTCCACTCGCTGGCTATTGCCAAATATTTCAAGATGTTGCCAGGAATGAAAGTTATGGATCTTGGCACTGGAGGCGGCTTTCCAGGAATACCTTTGGCCATCATGTTTCCCGACACAGACTTTCTTCTCATTGACGGAACCGGCAAAAAGATTACCGTGGCACAATCTGTCATTGAATCAATAGGCCTTAAAAACGCCAGGGCCGAACACCGCCGTGCAGAAGATGTGAAGGACAAGTTTGACATCGTTACGGGACGCGCTGTCATGCCATTGGTTGACATCGCAAACCTTGTCGGGAACAAGCTTCGTATCAGAGGCGACTCCGAAGCAGGCGGAATACTCTATCTAAAAGGCGGCGACTTGGAAGAAGAGTTCAAACAACTCACAAAACGCTACTGGCACTGCCACAAACATATCGTCCGCAAATGGTTTAACGAAAATTATTTTGACGAAAAATATGTAGTTCATTTATATTAACAAACCGAATATCAATAAAATAACAATCAAAAAAAATGAAAAAGCTTTTATTTTCGGCAATCATAACCCTGTTCGCAGGAGCCATGTTTGCACAACCACTTCCGCTCGATCCCAACGTAAGGACGGGCAAGCTAGACAACGGAATGACATATTACATCCGTCACAACAACAAACCCTCACAACGTGCCGACTTCTACATTGCACAGAAAGTCGGTTCTATCCTCGAAGAGGAAGACCAACGTGGCTTGGCCCACTTCCTTGAGCACATGGCTTTCAACGGCACCACGAACCTCCCAGGCATGACCTTACGCGAATACCTGCAGAGCCGTGGCATCAAGTTTGGCGAGAACCTCAACGCAGGAACAGGCATAGACCAGACGGTATATATGGTAACCAACGTGCCAACCACCCTGCCAGGACTTGTCGACACCTGCTTGCTCATACTGCACGACTGGTCAAGTTTCATTTCTCTTGACGAGCAAGAGATTGACAACGAACGAGGTGTCATCCTTGAGGAATTGCGCACACGCGAAGATGCCCAACAACGCATCATGAAGACAATACTGCCCTCCATGTATCCCAACAGCCCTTACGCCAACCGACTACCAGGCGGCCTTCCCGAAGTTGTTGCCAACTTCAAATACCAAACTCTGCGCGACTACTATCACAAATGGTATAGACCCGACCTGCAAGGCCTCATCATAGTAGGCGACATCGACGTTGACGCCATCGAAGCTCGAATAAAAGAGATGTTTGCCGACATCAAGGCTCCTGTCAACCCCGCCACAAGAACAATTTTTGAGATTGCCGACAACGAGGAACCCATAGTGGCTATCGCCTCCGACCCAGAACAGACAAACTACCAAGTCAACCTATATTATAAGAGCGACCCTGTGCCGGATTCACTCAAAAACGACGTTCAATACTGGTTGACACAATACATGCTCGGACTCGTTTCAGAAATGCAGATAAACCGTCTGCAAGAACTCACACAAAAGCCCAATCCTCCATTTGTTTATGGATACAGTTACTATTCAACCTACTACATTTCATTCTCAAAAGACTCTTGGACCAGTTTTGCAATGGCAAAAGACATGGATGGCATCGACGAAGCCATCACTACACTTGTTACCGAAAACAAGCGTATGCAACAATATGGCTTCACCGCTTCAGAATACGAGCGTGCCAAAGCCGATTTTCTGAAGAGGATAGAAAACCAATACAACGAGCGCAACAACACCGAAAACGACAAATATGTGCAAGAGTGCTTGCAACACTTCCTCACCAATGAGCCTATAATTGGGATAGAGACAGAATACGCCCTCTATCAGCAAATCGTACCAGCATTGCCACTTGAGTATATCAACGCCTTGGCTAAAGAGCTCATCCCCGAAAACAATCTCGTCATCACCGTGACTGCTCCACAAAAAGAAGGCGAGAAACTCCCCACCAAAGAGGAGATCCTTAAAATATACAACGCTGCCAACTCAGCAGATATAGAACCTTACAAAGAAGAAGTTTTTGAAGGCCCAATAGTAGAGAAAATGCCAAAAGCAGGCAAGATAAAAAAAGAGAACCCCTACCCCGTTTTCGATGCAAAAGTGCTCACTTTGAGCAACGGCATGAAAGTCATTTACAAGCAGACCACTTTCAAGGAAGATGAGATACGTTTTTCGGCTTCGAGTTTCGGCGGAGTGTCAGCTCTCCCGCAAGAAGACTTCACTACACTTCAACTGCTTGACGAAATCATTACAATTGGAGGTGTTGGCAACTTCAGTGCCACCGACCTTACAAAAGTGTTGGCAGGAAAGAAAGTCAACGTGACACCATATATCGACAACTATAGCGAAGGCTTAAGGGGCAGCTGCTCACCCAAAGACCTAGAAACCATGATGCAATTGATTTATCTTTACTTCACAGAGCCACGCACCGACGAAGATGCCTTCCAGTCAAACATGCAACGCACCAAAGCCGCCCTTGAGAATGCCGAATTGAACCCCATGACGACTTTCTCAGACTCACTCATCAAGGTGATGTACAACAATCACCCTCTCCGAATGAGAATCAAAGCAGCCGACCTCGACAAGGTTGACTACAAAAAAGCAATGGAGATGTACAAAGACCGTTTCAGCGACCCCAACAACTTCACATTCTACTTCGTAGGCAACATCGACATCAACCAATTCAAGCCTCTCGTCGAACAATATCTGGCTTCGCTGAAAAAGAGCAAGCGCTCGGAAACCTGGAAAGACATCAACCTTGGCCTCACCGAAAAGAATGAGAAATGCCACTACACCAAACAGATGCAGACACCAAAGACTACCATTTACATGGCCATCAACGGCAATATGGAGTACAGCTATCGCAACCAAGTTTACATGAACGCCCTTTGTGACGTGATGGACATTTACTACACCCGCACCATACGCGAGGAAGAAGGTGGCACCTACGGCGTTAGCTGCATCGGACAAATGACAGACAAGCCAAAAGACACCTATATTGTCCTCATCGGCTTCGACACTAACAAAGAAATGGCCAAAAAACTCATGGGCAAAGTCAATGACGGACTTGACGACATTGCCAAAAACGGCCCCACACAAGAAGACCTAAACAAAGTTGTGGAAAACCTCTATAAAAAACGTGCCGAGCTTCGGGAAGAGAACTGGTTCTGGACAAGTGCCATCAAGACTTACGAAGAAGATGGCTACAATATCGTTGATGAATACGACACCATCGTTAAGACTATCACTCCCAAGACCATAGCCGACTTCATGAAAGAGGTGAGAAAAGGTTGGAACAAAGAAATAATACAGATGCCAGCTGAATGAAATGGTGCAATAAATCGATAATCACAACAAAGAAAATAAAAACACTATGACAGAAACATTTCAAGAAAAAAACATTCAAGAAACCATCCAAGAGAAGGTTCAAACCTTGCGCGACAATGCTGGTATGCGCTGGACTGCTTTGCTTCTTCTGGCGTTGGCAATGTTCTGCGCCTACATTTTTATGGACATCTTGTCGCCCATCAAAGACTTGATGCAGACTGAACGTGGTTGGGACAGCCTCGCCTTTGGCACTATGCAGGGTTCTGAGACCTTCCTCAATGTGTTTGTGTTCTTCCTCATTTTTGCAGGCATCATCCTCGACAAGATGGGTGTACGATTCACAGCAGTACTTTCAGGAGCTGTGATGCTCGTTGGCGGTCTCATCAAGTACTACGCCATAAGCGAAATCTTCATGGGCAGCAACCTTGAGACATGGTTCACCAACAACTTGAACTACATACCTTTGTTTGACGAATTGGGGGTATCACCTTTCTATAAAGGCATGCCAGCATCAGCAAAAGTAGCTGCCATCGGATTCATGATATTCGGTTGTGGAGCCGAAATGGCCGGCATCACCGTTAGCCGCGGTATTGTGAAATGGTTCAAAGGACGCGAAACCGCTTTGGCAATGGGTTCAGAGATGGCCCTCGCCCGTTTGGGTGTTGCAACCTGCATGATATTCTCACCCTTCTTCGCCAAATTAGGTGGCAGCATCAACGTGAGCCGCTCCGTAGCATTCGGCGTGGTGCTTCTCTGCATCGCCCTCATCATGTTCGTCGTTTACTTCTTCATGGACAAGAAACTAGACTCACAAACAGGCGAAGCTGAAGAAAAAGATGACCCATTCAAAGTGTCGGATATTGGAAAGATCCTGTCAAGCCTTGGCTTCTGGCTTGTGGCTCTGCTCTGCGTGCTTTATTACTCTGCCATATTCCCGTTCCAGAAATATGCCGTCAACATGCTTCAATGCAACCTAACACTTAATGAAGCCGACCCGAACTCATTCTGGGGTGGAAGTTCTGTAACCATAGTTCAATACATCGTCATGTTGATTGTTGCAGCCAGCTCATTCTCGAGCAACTTCATCAAGGACAACAAAGCATTGAAATATGGCTTGATGTGCCTAGCCGTAATTGCATTGATAGTTTATTGCTACATGGGTTACATGCGTGGCACAGCTGAGACAATCTTTGCCGTGTTCCCGCTCCTCGCAGTGGCCATCACACCTATCCTTGGCAACTATGTTGACCACAAAGGAAAAGCCGCTTCCATGCTTATGATAGGCTCAATACTGCTTGTTATTTGCCACTTGACATTTGCTTTCGCACTGCCAATATTCAAAGGCAACGCTGTCGGAGGCACCATAGTGGCTTATGTGACAATCCTTGTACTAGGCGCCTCATTCTCGCTAGTGCCTGCAGCTTTATGGCCCAGCGTTCCGAAGCTCGTTGACGAAAAAATCATTGGCTCGGCATACGCACTCATATTCTGGATTCAGAATATTGGCTTGTGGCTGTTCCCACTGCTCATCGGCAAAGTACTCGACAACACAAACAAAGGCATCACCGACCCGTTGGCTCTCGACTACAAATGGGCTTTGATAATGCTTGCATGCCTCGGCATAGCAGCTCTGCTCATTGGCATCTACCTCAAGGTTGTTGACAAAAAGAAACACCTTGGATTGGAAGAGCCCAATATCAAAAACGACTAATTGTTTTAAAGAAATGAAATTTCAAAGGAACCGTCGCTGACGGTTCCTTTTTGTGTTCACTAGTTATTATTTGCTCATCTATGCACAAAAGGCACTTCGCACATATCAAGAACCTCTGCAACAAAAGCCCTTTCAAGAGTACCAAAATTTCCGTCAGAACGTGAAATGCGTGTCATCATAAGCGAAAACGCCTTCTTCTTTTCCATATCCATTGCTTTTATAACGCCATAGAAATTGACAATACGCTCTTTAGACAAAGGCTCGAAAGTAGAAACATCTATTCCCAACTCCTTATAACAGATTGCAAGAATTTCATTTTCAGACGATTGTTTTCTAAAATCAGCACTTGAAAGCAAAAAAAGAACACTGCCTACAGCCAATTTCTCATCTTCAGTAAACTCCATGACAAAATAATTAGAAAAACAAATATAACTCATTTTGCGCAACAAGGAGCGTTTTTCTATGTCTCAAAACAAAAAAATAGAGTAATTTTGCTGCAAAATTTACGACTATGTTTCTCAAACTTCACACAGAAAGCCCAAACCCAAGACATGTCAAGATGATAATAGAATGTCTTAATGACGGTGGCCTAATAATTTTCCCAACCGACACTCTTTACAGCATGGGAGGCAGCATCGCCTGCCCAAAAGTGCTTGACCGCATCTGCTCCATAAAAGGCATAAAGAAAGAAAAAGCGAACTTCTCATTCATATTCAACGACCTTAGCAGTATCTCCGAATTCACAAGACCCTTTGGCAATGACATTTACAAGATGCTCAAGCGCAACTTGCCAGGAGCTTTCACTTTCATTCTAGAGGCAAACAACAACGTGCCTCGCATCTTCCAGAGCAAGAAAAAGACCATTGGCATCAGAATTCCCGACCAACCTATCATCACAAACATAGTAAGAGAACTCGGCAAGCCCATAATGACAACATCGCTCACCGACAAAAACGATGAAATATCGCCATTTTTGACCGACCCTGAAGAGATAAACGAGATGTACAAAGACAATGTTGACATTATTATAGACGGAGGATACGGATTCAACGAAGAGAGCACCATTGTCGATTGCACTGATAATGAAATAGTTATAACACGTCAAGGAAAAGGCAACTTAATATAACAAAAAAAATGCGACAAAATGTTGAAGCTAACAAAAAAAGTTGTACATTTGCAGTCGCAAAACAAAGCGATGACTCGCTAGCTCAGCAGGTAGAGCATCACACTTTTAATGTGGGGGTCCTGGGTTCGAGCCCCAGGCGGGTCACCAACCCTAATTGACTACCAGTCAGTTAGGGTTTTTTATTTATGTTTTGGACGTGATAATCCACGTGATTACATAAAGAACAAAACATTTTGACGAATAAGGAAAGATTTGTATTTTTGCCGTGAGAAATAATCATTCTTGAAACTTGTATTATGAAGAATGTTGTAGAAATACCAAGGACACAGGTGATTATGACTTTTGTGGCCACTTGCATCGAGACCACTGCCCGATTGCTGAACATTTCCTACAAAGAGGTGTATCAACGGATGAAACGCGTGGGACTGATAGAGCGTTTTATACTTCCGCACTACGAAACCCTTCATAGCGAGAGCCGAGAGAATCTTGCAGAGGTTCTGGTGGAATGTATGAACAATTGGGAGGATAAGAAATGAGTGAAATCATTGTCTATCATGGCGGAACAGAAAAGGTGGAGTTTCCCATCTGCAAATTTGGCCGTCGCAACCTGGACTTCGGTCAGGGCTTTTATGTCACTGACTTGCACCAACAGGCTGTTGACTGGGCTACACAAGTGGCCGACCGCAGGAAAGCACCGCCAATCATAAATAAATACCGTTTGAACCGTAATGCCATATTGGCCGAAGCGCAATGCAAGGTTTTCAAGGCATACGACAAAGAGTGGCAGCATTTTATTGTTGCCAGCCGTCGTGGGGAGACAGTGGCCGACAGCTACGATTACATTGAAGGCGGAGTAGCCAACGACCGTGTTATTGACACCATAAATCTTTATATGGCGGGGCTGATGGATGAGGAGACCGCTTTGCTTCGCCTATCCGAGCACCATCCTAACAGCCAAATGTGCATGCTCTCACAAGAATTAACCGACAAATACCTGATTTTCGATGGAACAGAATCAATCTGAAGACCCCGTTAAGTCGCCTGTCATACAGGAGATTATCATGAGCAATCGCATTGGTGCCATATCAATGGGGTTGTCCAAACAGCTCAATATTGAACCCGTGAAAGCACTCCAATTGTTTCACGAAAGCCAGACTTGCGCCGACATCCACGACAAATCAACCGGCCTTTACCTTTATGGAGACCTTTATGTGGCTGATGAGTTTATGAAGGAAATGGAATATGGGATGTAGGGATTGTACACTGTCTAGTAGAAATCCATTCCAATAGAAAATGTATCTTTGCAACCATAAAAAAACAACTAAAACACATCATATCAGAATTACAAAATCATTAAACGAGCAGGCAAATTATTAACAAGAAAAGCCAAACTGACATATTATAAATCATAGCGTTTGCTCTCGAATTAAAATGAAAGAAAAAAACGAAATAATATTATACCAACCTGACGAAGAAGTCAAATTGGAAGTCCGAATTGAAGACGAGACTGTTTGGCTGACTCAAGCACAAATTGCAAGTTTGTTTAACGTTGGTCAACCTGCTATCTCAAAACATTTGAGGAACATCTATGCTTCCGGTGAGTTACAAGAGAGTAGCACATATTCCATTTTGGAATATATGGGTAACGACGGCAAACAAAACTACAAGGTGAAGTACTATAACCTTGATGCGATTCTTTCTGTTGGTTATCGCGTCAATTCAGTTAATGCAACGAAATTTCGTCAATGGGCGAACTCGGTTTTAAAGGAGTATCTGCTTCGCGGTTATTCCATCAACCAGCGGTTTGAACGGCTTGAGCAACGTGTCGCCGAAACGGAAAACAAGATTGAGTTCTTTGTCCGCACATCGCTTCCGCCGGTAGAAGGTATTTTCTATGACGGGCAGATTTTTGACGCATATAAGTTTGTAAATGATTTAATTCGCGGTGCAAAACAGCGCATAGTTCTGATTGATAACTATATTGACGATTCGGCGCTTGCCATGCTCGACAAACGGGCAGACAACATTGAAGCATATATTTACACAAAAGAAATAGACAACAAGTTGAAAATGGACATCGACAGGCACAATAGCCAATACAGGAAGATTGATGTCTGTGTTTTCAAGAATTCGCACGACAGATTCTTGATTATCGACAACGATGTCTATCATATCGGGGCTTCCATTAAAGATTTGGGCAAACGCTGGTTCGCCTTCAGCAAAATGGAAACTCCCGCAGATGAAATTATTAAACACTTAAACAATAAAGAAAAAAAATAAACATTTAACTAACATACAAGAAATCATAGCGTTTGCAAAATTAAAAATAAGATTATGTCAAAGGAAGAAGTACAATCGTATCGGCTAAATTCATTGGAGGAACCAACAGATGAAATGTTGGAATATATAATGTTGCTGGTACAAAAGGCTGCAGTGACTTCCACCCAAAAGGCTCAGGAGGAGTTAGATCGCAGATTTGCAGAAATGTGCCAAAGGATAGCGAAAAGAAAACAAGAAAGACATGAATGACATCAAACGTCCGACACTTTGTGTTGTCGCTGGGCCCAATGGCTCTGGTAAAACTTCAACAACGCTTCAGTTGCTTGCTAACGAGTGGACTGAAGATAGTCTTTATATCAATCCCGACAATATTGCACAAGAACAGTTTGGCGATTGGAATTCCGCTGAAGCAGTAATGGAAGCCGCAAAATTTGCAACCGAATTACGATACAAATGTCTATCAGAAAAAAAGGATTTTGTTTTTGAGACGGTTTTCTCATCTGAAGAAAAGCTGAACTTTTTGAAAAAAGCACATCAAGAAGGTTTTTTTATCCGTTTCTTTTTTGTATGTACAAATTCACCAGAAATTAACATTTTGCGAATTGCCAAACGCTATTTAAATGGAGGACATGAAGTACCAATGTCTAAAGTGTTCTCAAGATATTATAAATCAATTGAAAATGCTAACTTGGCAGTCAAGTTCGTAGACAGGGCATATATTTACGACAATTCTGTCGAAGACCACACTCCCCAATTGCTGTATCGCACCATGAATGGTAAGATTGTCAAACGTTATACAGATTATGTGCCTAATTGGGCAAAACAAATTATTGATTAACAGATATTATTAAAAAAATAAACATTTAACTGACATATTATAAGAAATCATAGCTTTTGCTCTTATTCTCTTTCCAGTAAAATCGCCAAATTTTAAAAGTAACAGAGAATGAGTTGCGAAAGGTTCACGCTATAGGCGTGAATTGTTTCGTGCTTATAATGTTACTTAAGGTGTTTGGCGATACCAACTGGAAGTTATAAGCAATCAAACGAACTGTTCACGCTTTTTTTATTGCTTATCGGAATTTGGGCAGAAGTTCGCAATAACTGAAAAATATGCCCACACTAAACTGGATAGGAAAAGATGCGGTTATCAATCACCACCACGATGTGCCGTTCAAGACGCTGGACAAAAAATATACATTTGGCACCGAAAATTCCGAAAACAAAATCATTCACGGCGACAACTTTGAAGCCCTGAAGGCGCTTTTGCCCGAATACGAAGGCAAAATTATTGCCTATAACAATCCTATCTCCTTCCTTTCGGAGAACAAAGAGTATTACTTTTCCCAAATAGTAATACTCTTTCGGAGTGCAACTCTGCCAAATTTTTTCATTTGTTGACTGCTATTGCCCTTTTGCTGACGTAAAGTTACTATTTTAACAGGTTTGAATCCGATTTGTTTAGCAAGTTCGGTTGAAATGAAATCAACAGGTATTACTTCACCAGCATATCTTACATTATCATTCACAAAAGCGACCCTTGCACCCTTTTTACAAAGGCGATAGAGTTCAGCATATATAAAAGTTAGTTCTGTGAAATAGCCGTCAACCATACGTAGAACACCATTATTATTGATGTCTCCCTTTAGGTTTCGTTCTTGTAATGCTGATTTTATTTCATTCAATGAATCGTTTTGATTGATAATGTTTACAGTATGTTCGTAAAAACTTTTTCTTCCTATCTCAGAATAGAACTTTTCAAGTTCTGCCAATTTGGATTTGTTTTCAACCGTACAAGAAAGAAGTGTCTGACGAAGTTTTGTGATATTTTCTTTTGATAAATTCAAATAATTCAATTCGAGGGCGTATGTGCGTGTATAGTCATAGCGATTGCAATAAGGGGGCGATGTGATTACACCATCCAAAATCTCATTATCCATTTTGGGCATTTCAAACAAAGCACTACCCTCTTTGAAAATAATGTTTGCTTCTGTGCTTGACGAATATTTTTGAATGTATTCAATATCTTTTAATACATTATCGAATTCCTTACATAGTGTTTCTTTCAGAGATGGTAAATCCCCTTTGTCAAGACGGACAACAATCGGATTTTTCCCTTTTGACAATCGGTCCTCGTTGGCTTCACGCATTTTTTTACTGCGGTAATCCCATCTCAAATATTGCCCGTCTTTTGCTGTGTAACTTATTGTTTCTAAAGAATTAAGAATACATAACACGATGAGGTTCTTTGCTAATTTTGAATAATCAGAACTGGCATTCCATTCAGAAAAAAAAGACACTTCTTTTGCCGTGCTTTCTGGGAATGCACCATCTGTAATAGACAAATAATCAAATGATTTTTGATAATCTGGTGGACAATTCATTGAGTTAAGTTCTTTTTGAACCTCCATCAATTCGGGAATACTATAACAAAACACATTTTTTTTCGCTTCTATGGCAATTTTTGACATAGGAAGAATGTCAAATCCGACACTGTTAATGCCATTCATTTGACAAACCATTGCCGTGGTGCCAGAACCAAGGAATGGGTCCATAACCAAACCGCCTTTCGGAATTTTGAAATCTTTCAGCAGATTAAGGACCAATTCCGACGAAAATCCTTCCTTATATTTTAGCCATCGGTGAAGTTGGTCTTTTTTGCTCAACTGGAAACTAACGCTTTGCCGATTGAAACTGTCAGAAATCTCCGTAATATTTATAAATCGTTTTTCCAATTTCAATCGCGCATTTTGAGCGCTGAAACCGTCTGCTGAAAAATTGCGGACCTCCCAGTTGGAAATATCAGGCTTTACATCAAATAGCGATAATTGCTCCATGGGCTAAAACTTAATAATCCAATCACAATAATTTACTAATTGCTCGTCTATGGTCAAGTTTGCTGCAAAAGACAAAGTGCCTTTCTGTAACTGCCCATATATCTCACTTGCCATTTTCTTTTCTATGGCTGCAGCTACAAACGAAGTGTCTATTTCTCTCCCTTCTTTTTTGAATGCTGTGCGGATCCTGTTTAAGGCCGTATTACCTGTTTTCCAATGTTCATCAGCACCAGCGGGGTCAATGCCCCCCTTCAATTCTCCTAACATTAATATTTTGTCTTTCTCATTTACAATATTTCCTTTGTTATAGGTTTCAATATCTGCATTGAAAAGACATATATCAACATTGTTATTCACAATGGGAATATTTAGATTAAACGCAAGAGTTCTTTTCTTTCTTCCTGATTGCCAACATACAGCCTTTAGACGACTTTCAATGTGCGTGGCGTTTTTCGGGGCTTTGCACCATTTTTTTGTTTCATTGTCAAACCATTCATACCCAATACCCATTACGGACATATTAGAAAGCAAGGTCCGAATAAGTTTTTGTTGTGCCATCTCACCAACAAGATTCCTCATTGTACCGCCCAATGAATCACCTTTGATTAACAAGTATCTGTAAACCAACTCATCTATGAAATATTTCCCAGCAGGCTCTAAAAAATTACGAATCAACTCGTTAATAGCAATGTCTTTATCTTTTTCTGAAAAATAGGAAATGGCTTTGTCGGATAAACCTGCCGCGGTTAAAAGAGCTGGTCGAATGTCGGTTATCTTCAATAACGCTTTTGCAGTTGTTGCTTTGGAAGCCAAAACTTTCAATGATTTTGCACTTTCAACTATTGGCGTTGACCTTCTGTTCTTTTCAAGAGCGAAACTGATAAATCCAGCGCGGGTTTGTTCCCATGTCGTTATTAAATCTGATGATTGCTTTATAATACTTTTTACCATGTGTCAAATTTCATTATATTACACGTTATGTCGTTATATTCCAATACTTTTTGCTCATTTATAAAAATGACGTTACGCTTTGCAAAGATACATTTTTAAGGAAATAAAATGGAAGGTGATTGGGCTTTTTTGTTAAATATCTATAGTAGATGATTAATATGCCATATATTCCGACTCGGTCGGCATCTGCATTCCCTATACTCTTCGACTTCGTTGTATGCACGTCCAAGATTCGCAGATAATATAATAATGGAATATTTATACGAACACCTTTAGTATATAATTTCAAATAAAAAAAACCTTGCTCGAACTGAAAATTCCCGAAAACCAGATTCGCATCAAAACTGCCAATCTGAACGAAATAAAGGATGAGGATTTGCTTTCGCCAAAGTGCGATACATCATCACCGTCAATGCCTTGAAAGAAGGCTGGAATTGTCCGTTTGCCTACATTATGGCATCGTTGGCCGACAAAATAAAAAAGAAAATCAAGGAATTAAGCAACAATTATAAGGAGAAACAATTCCTCAATATGGTTGACAAGGATTTGATACATACCGAAGATTCGTATCTGTTGCCCGAAGAAATCATTCCGTCGAAAACAATAAGCGGTTTGCCGAAATCGCTTTACGAAAAAGAAGGCGAAATTGACGGTTTTGAGCGGGAAGTCATCAACGATGTGGCAAATCTTGAAAACGTCGAATTTTGGACTCGCAATCTGGAACGCGCCAAAGAATTCTGTAT
>JAZLGA010000025.1:0-7353 GCA_045616045.1 Bacteroidales bacterium
CCTCAAAAAAAGCCACTCCGCAACCACATCACGACTTTTCAACAACCCAGAACGTGCGCATCGAATGTAAACACTCCTTCTCGAATTAGCAAATTTTTATTCTGCGGAATTTAGGTAAAAGTTTTTTTTCCCCACCTCACAAGCCGTCACCATTGGCGGCTTTTTTGTTTCCCCAAAATCACCCCCCCCAAAAAAAAATGTGTAAATTCTCAAAGTGTTTTTCGCTGATTTTTGACAATGCGCAGGTATAAACGGGGTAATTAATCGTTATAGTGTATCTCTTCCAGGTTTTCCTGAATCATCTCTTTCAGGTATTTCATCACGTTGATGTCGTTCATGGGCATTCCGTCAAGTACTTCTTTCACCTCTTTGGTGTCGAAGATGAACTCGCCCTCGTCGGTGGTGTGGGTGTAGATGAAATGGATGTCTTGGTGTGCCGAGAAGAGCATGACGAGCGAACCGGCCAAGTCGCCCATCGGGGGTCGGTCGAGATGGTCGTGTTGGAACCAGAAGTTGAGCGTGGTGCCAACGCCTACGGTGCTTTCAATCTTCATGCCGCCGCCTGCGTTTTCGGTGTTCATCTTGATAAGAGGGAGTCCGAGGCCAACCTTGCGCGTCTTGCGCGTAGTGGTCCAGGGGTCGGTGACCTTGGCGAGGAACTCCGGACTCATGCCTTTGCCGTTGTCTTTGATGGTGAAGGCATAGATGTTGTCCTTCTTGCTGTCGCGGATGGTGAGTTCCACAAGGGTGGAATTAGCCGCCGTGGAGTTCTCCATCAGGTCATATACGTGTAGTGATAGTTCTTTCATGTTTTTTTTATTGGACTTGTGGACTTAATAGACTATTTGACTTGTGGATTTATAGGATTCAGTTCCCTGAACTTGTCAAAGGGATTTCCTGTCATTCCGTGAATTTGACATTTTGTGTCGAATGTTTAAATTGTTATTGTTCATTTATTTAAGTTCATTTAAATTGTTCAGGAACTTCTTGCTTAATTCCTATATGTTGGGCAAACATCTAGATAATCATGCAAGTCTTTTATGATTTTGTCGAACTCATCTGATTTGGAGATTCTCGACATGTTGCTGATTTTGCGCCGTATATCTGAAAGAGATTTGGAATCGGAATGGGCTTTTAGAAACAGCCGCCAATTGTTTGCTGGAATTCCTAATATGTCTGTTTGCAATGTTTCTTCCACAAAACCTGTCATGATTCCAGTTCTTGCCAGACGGCCAAAGTTGTTACCGCCATCATTGACTGGTTTGTAGTTGGTTTTGTCTCTCGCATTGAGCATGTATGGTTTGCAGTCGGCAGGAACTTCAAGTTCTCTTTCTTTCAATGTAGAAGGCTTGTCGGTTTGCCTTTCATATAACCAATATCTTTTTGTTGCCTCTGCCGCAGCCTTTGCAGAAAACACCCAAGGTGATAAAAGAACGGGATTTCCGCAAACGGCATCGCTTAAATACCAAGGGATGATACATAACAAATCGCCTTGGTCGCAGGCTTCGGAAGCGGTTTTGTATCTGAAAGACGGCTCTCCTTCTTTTGAAAGGATAAACCAGCTTTTAAGTTCAATTCCCAGCGCTATGTTGTTTGGCTGATTGACTTTCACGAGCCTGACATCAGGAAAAGATTCACTTGAACGTATGAAATGATATTCATTCCATTCCCCATCATCCCAAAGAGACCGAAGCGAATTCAGAAATTGGACAACTTTGTTTTCAATCATTGAGCCAAGAAGTGTATTCAGGCTGAATAAATCCGTTGCCATGATGCCGGAATAATGGCTCTCGACATGACATTCCGAAGGCAATGACGAAAAGACTTTGTTTCTTAGTCTTTCTATAAGGTCATGCCTGGAGTCCTTTTCAGTTGTCGAATAATCGGATTCCTTGAAAATGGGCAATGAAGAACAATCAATGCTTGTAAAAGCCTTGCCATGTTTAGCTTCTTCCAACGAAACTGTTACTATAGTGTTGTTTGATTTCATACTGCTGCAAGTTCAAGGATGGATAAACGGTTACAAGCATTTTTGAATGTCGTTTCGGATATTTCAGCCGAATAACAGGACCTGTTCAGGGTCCTACAGCATAATGCGGTTGTCGCCAATCCAGCGAAAGGATCCCAAACGACATCGTTCTCATCCGATGATGTTCTGATGATATAGTCGATGATGGACATCGGTTTCTGGTTGTAATGCAAAGATTTGTGACCAGCGAAATCTTTCAACCTTTCATTGCCATGAAGGGCTGGCTGATTCCAGACATTCGTGTATCCGTGTATGTGATTCCATTTCGAGCGCATTGATTCCCAAAGCGTTTCTGTCATTGGCTGACCTTTTATTGAGAAATAAGGTTTGCCGGAAACATCTCCGTGTTCATTAGCATAATCGGCAATCATTTTCATTGCTGTAGCAGGAGGAAAATACCACAAATCGTCATTTGTGAAGTATTTCCGTGTGGCGGCATTAGCAACTCCGCAGGCTTCGTTTGTCTTGCCAAAAGGCAATCCCGTGCGTTTCCATTCGTTTCTCAGCCAATCTTTTACACAAAGCATCTCTCCTTCGTTGCTTTCGATATAAACTCTTTTGGAATATCTGACACAGATTTCTGTCACTACAGGGGCTTGCCGGATGGTTTTTGAGTTTACGTTTCCGGCAATATGTCCAATGCCTTTGTCCCATACGAAAGTCTGTTCGTAATCCCAGCCGTTTGTTTCGATGTAGGGGTGCATTCTTGCCCAACCTAATTCGGTACCCCAAAACCATAGCGTAGTGTCAGGTCGGGCGTATTTTGACCATGCTGCAATATGTGGTGCGTATGTTTCGGGCAATAGTTTTGTGTCTTTGGGGTCTCCTGGAAAACCGTTAATGCCATACGGACCATCGACAAAAATAACAGTTGGCGATGGCCAGTGGTCATAACAATCCAATGCATTCTTGTTTTCAAGAAGTACTTTATTAATGCCTGAAAATTGTACCAATTTATTCATGTATTATATAAAGTTCTTGTGTACTATCCAAACAGCAATTGCAGTTTTTCTTTCGGCTCGGTGTCGATAAATCTCCCTTCCTCGCCGTGTAGGGTCTTGCGGAACTCGTCGAAGGTCTTGTCATACATGTGCAGCACGCAATGCACCTCGCCGATGATGTGCAGGAAGTGTGCGTCGGAGCTCTTGGTGAAGTTGAATCGCTTCAGGTAGGCGTATTTCTTCAGGAAGTCCTCTTTCTTGACGTGTTTTGAGATTTCGAGCGCGTCGGCATTGAGGTCGGGAGGAATGAAACCGAGTTGGCTTATAAGGCTGCTTGCGGGCTTGTTGACATGGGCCGGGACAAAAAGTCCGCCTATCTCGTGAACTATGCCATACAACTCGTCTACATCAGCATCTACAGCCGACCATAGTAGCCATTCCTCTTCTCCAACCACATCTTCGTTTTCGTCAACAATTAGTTGGTAGCCAAATTTTTCTTCGTCGAGTGGTATGTGGGGGAGATGCTCGTCAAGAAACTCTTGGAAACGATCAAGTTGCTCGTCGGTCTCAAAATAGGCGAGGGCATGGGCTTCTTCTTGTGTCGTGATTTCAACGCCTCCTATCACTAATATGCCTTTTTCGCGACCTATTTGCTGCGTCACTTTAACTTGACGAGTGGTGTTGTGGTCACATATTGCAATGACATCAAGATGCAATTTCTTGGCTTGCTCGATTATCGCCGACGGACTCATATAGAGGTCTCCGCACGGCGAAAGCACCGTGTGGATATGCAGGTCGGCTCTATAGGAGTTGAGGTCTGACATTGTGAAGAGATTTTAATGTTTTTAGACTATGACTATGTGTCGTTTTATGCCCACGTGCCCTGTGTCTTATTCGTGCAGCATGTTGTATACCAACCCAGCAATCTCGTAGGTCGGAAGCTCGGTTTGCAATATTGGCAGTTCTTCCTCGTTGCTTTGGTCAATGGTCTCGGTGTTGGGGACGAGGTTCTTCACTAGGATGATGCAGGCCAACTCTTTCAGTCCCGCTACAGCCATGACGTTCTTGTGGGTTTGCAGTGTGATCCAAACATTGCCTTCCATGGCATTGCCCATCACATCGCTCAGCAGGTCGGAGATGTAGCATCCGTCAATCTCCCTGTCAAGGCCGCTTTCGCCCGACAAAACTTTCAAATTCAGCTTTTCAGCAAGTTCTCTAACTTTCATCTTATTGTTTTTATCTTTAATTACCATATTATTGAACTGCAAATTTAATAATTATTGGAGAACTGTAGAAAAAATGTTGAAAAATGATTATTGCTGGTTTTGGATGCAGTAAAGATTGATATTGAGTTGCAGTCATGTGGCCACTATTCAAAAGAAAAACTGAACAAACTTGATTATTCCTATGCCATGTCGCTGGCAGAGCCGAACGATGTTGCTTATTTGTCGGTTGATGATTAGATGAAGGAATTGAATCGCCATGCTGCGGAAATGGATAATGACCCTTCTTTTTGCATCCCTCATGACGAAGGCCCCAATAAGGTAATGGCAAAACCGCATCGCTATGAGAATTGTCTGGCATGATTCGTCTCTTGGGGAGTTGGATTCGATACGTGATTGGTAAAAAGGACGCTTTTTTGTTACGTGTTGCTTTTTTTCTAAAAAATTGTGTTACCTTTGCCGTAAAATTTAAAAACATGACCACGAACACGAATATATTGACAACAGGCATTGTCGCAAGGCTTTGCGTTTTTAGCTTGCCAATTTTGTTGCTTCCATAAATTACTTATAATCAGTTGCTTGTTGAGAAAGCTGTTGGCAATTGCCTTTTTTTTGCGTTTATAGTTTTTTTGTTATGTCTGAAAAGTTATGCGATCTTAAACCAATTGAAATTAACATAAAATGAAAAGAATATTTAGACTTGCAGCGATGCTGCTGGCGGTGTTGGCCGTAGTGGCCACTGGGTGCCATAAAGATTCCCAAAACGGGGGTACTGACAACGGAGGAAATGGTAACAGCGGTGGTGACACACCGAATCTCATAAACGGCCACGAATGGGTTGACCTCGGTCTTCCGAGCGGCATATTGTGGGCCACCACCAATGTTGGCGCAAACACTCCCGAGGCATACGGCGACTATTTCGCTTGGGGCGAGACCAAACCGCATGCCAACAATGTGTACAACTGGGAAAGCTATAAATACTGCAAAGGAAATAAAAGCAGGCTCACCAAGTACTGTAGCGATGCAAGCTATGGCAACAACGGCTTCACCGACACACTCACCCGCCTTCTGCCAGAGGATGATGCTGCCACAGTCAACTGGGGTGAAGGATGGCGTATGCCGACATATACAGAACTAAAAGAGTTGGAATCCAAATGTGGCGTTATATGGACCACTCAGAACGGCGTAAATGGTTACTTGTTCATCTCGTCAAATGGCAACAGCATTTTCCTGCCCGCCGCTGGTTACCGTTGGGAGAGTAGTCTCATCATCACTGGCATCCATGGCTATTACTGGTCTAGTTCGCTCTATACTAACAACCCAAGCAACGTGCGATATCTTAACTTTTATTCGGAGGATTACTGCATGTACTTCGACGAGCGCTTCAACGGGTTCTCCGTACGTCCAGTGTGCGATTCCCGGAAGTAGCCTCAGTCTGTTTCCCGAAGGAAACCACAAGCAAATGCGAAGATTGGATAGTTGGCTTGCAAAAGGCATTATTCCCTCTATTCAGAAAATAATAGCACCGCTGACGTACAAAAATGGAGGATCGTATTCATGCCCGCTGTTGGCAACCGTTGGAATGGCAGTCTCAACAACATTGGTGCCTGCTGGTCGAACTCGCTCAACATTGTTCTTGCCTGGGAAGGGATAGAAGAGGGCTATAAGTTTGGAATGTGCAATGACGGCCCTGACGGCGGAAAAGTGACGATGCCATTGTTTATGGCGATGCTTTTGTGATTCTGAGAATAATCCTAAATATTGGGCGCAAACGTTCTGAAGATTTTGTTTTCCGATACCGAAAATTGAAGGCAATGATATACTATTTGGCACTAGTGGTCAAAATAAATTAACCGCAGCCGAAATGACTGCGGTTGTTATTGTATTAATTGTCATGTGTTTGTTCCTATTGAAGCATTGCATTCTCTTGATTTGTAAGTTTTGGCATTATGCTGCAAGGATTGGATAACCATTCTTTTACATTATTTACCATATAATTACCTAAATTCAAGAGACAAATGCAACTTTAATCGGTGGCAGTGAAGCCTGTGTTTTATCAGAAGGATGAAAGAACTCCCCCATTATAATATGGTGATAGAATAAAATTATACTTAATATTCTGTCAAACAGTCATTTATAATTATGTGTTGTGACAAAATGACGTAGTTTTGTGACTATTTGTCATTGTTTTTGCTTTGGTTTTTTATTTGATGGAACGGTTATAAAAATCGAATAGAAACAAAAAAACATATAAACCATGAATTTTAACCAGTTTACAGTAAAATCACAAGAGGCGATAGATAAGGCTCAGGAGCTGGCTCAGTCCAACCAAAGCCAGACTGTCGAGAATGTGCACCTTCTTAAAGGCATGCTGATTTCTGACGACTATCTCTTGCCTAATTTGATGAAGAAGTTGGGGGTGAACCTCAACACCATGAATGCCGACTTGGATGGCGTTATTGCCAGGCTGCCCAAAGTGAGCGGTAGTGGCAACTTGTACTATTCAAACGACATTTCAAAGGTCTTCAACGATGTCTTGGCCATAATGAAGGATTTTGGCGATGAATACGTCTCTGTTGACCATCTTCTTGTAGCGCTTTTCAACAGCAACACCACTGCGTCCGATGTCCTAAAAAGCAACGGCGTCAACCATGATGACTTGCTGAAGGCTATTCGTCTCTTACGTAAGGGAAAGAAAGTCGATAACCAGAATGCGGAGCAGAACTACGACTCGCTGAATCGTTTTGCCCGAAACCTCAACGACTTGGCCGCTAATGGCAAACTCGACCCAGTCATAGGTCGTGACGAGGAGATAAGGCGTGTGCTGCAGATATTGTCACGTCGTACAAAGAACAATCCTATATTGATAGGCGAGCCTGGCGTTGGAAAGACTGCCATTGTGGAGGGTCTTGCTCAACGTATTGTTAGCGGCGATGTGCCCGAAAACCTGAAATCGAAGTCAGTGTTCTCGCTCGATATGGGTGCTCTTGTGGCAGGTGCAAAATACAAGGGCGAGTTTGAGGAACGTCTGAAGAATGTAGTAAAAGAAGTGGTGGAGAGCGATGGCGAGGTCATACTCTTCATCGATGAGATTCACACCCTCGTTGGCGCAGGTGGCGGTGAAGGTGCCATGGATGCCGCAAACATCTTGAAACCCGCT
>JAZLGA010000026.1:0-106956 GCA_045616045.1 Bacteroidales bacterium
CATTGACAGCAAAGCCGTAGATGAGGAGGTCAAGAAGTTGATTTTAGATGATGATGTGACGAAGAAAACAGGCATTTATCCTTTCATCTTGACGCGCAAAGAGAAATTTCTCTCCATCCGCGCCTTCAGCGATGCGCAGAAGTTGGCCGCCTACGAAAACCAGTTGGGCGTTTGTCCTGTTTGCCAAGAACATTTCGACTTGAGCCAGATGGAGGCCGACCACATCACGCCGTGGTGCGAAGGCGGAAGAACCGTTGCCGACAACTGTCAGATGCTCTGTCGCGAGTGCAACCGCCGCAAAAGCGGGAATTAATTAGGATTCTGAAATCTTTTCGTATCTCAAAGAATATTTTGTGTTTTTTTTCAGCGACATAAACAAACTCTATGACAGAACTGATATTAAACGTTGAAAACGATAGTGTTCTTTCCGTCCTAAAAAAAGTTTTTTGGCAGCCTGGCTGACGTTACCATAAAAGTGCCTCGAAAAAGAAAAAAGGCAGCCTCGAAATGTCTTTGGAAGACATCGAAGCAGGAAGAGTGTATTCCGCTAAAGATGGCAGCGACCTTATTCGTATATGTTTGGAATGATGTACTCTGTAAAATTTACCGGAAGTTTCAAAAAAAAAGATGCCAGGCGTTATGCAAAACGAGTGCTTGATGTCTCTTTAATCACTAAAGTTGTAGATATGCAATTGGCAAATGGTTCTCTGCCAGCCGAATACAAGCCTCAAGACCATAAGCCTGAGGCTGCCTAACGGCGGAAACCATTCCCAAACCATCTTCACCGCCCTCATCAGGAAAGCACCGGACCACTGCCGGATACTCCGAAAACAGTCAAAGGCGAATAAGGTTCCTCATTGTCAGAGTCATGGCAAACCACACTGAATAGTGTGACTATTTGATTGTCTCATAAACGCCTTCCAGAAAAGGCCTTATGTTCTGCTTATAGACATTTTTTGCCTTGTTGCCGATAATCTTGGGAGTATGGTGAGCCACAAGACCAGCATACACACCTTTCAAATGCTTAAACTCCTTCTGGTCTTCCTCGCTGAGCCTATCCTCAATATCGTCAAACTCGTCGTCAAGCATATCAAACTGCTTCAACGAGAACGACCAGTCCGAATCACTATAGTTGTCGCATATTATCTTTGTCTGTTCAACAAAAGCGGTGGCACGAGCCAAAAAGTCCTCATCAGTGCCAGACACATACGACACCACCTGCGAATAGGCACCCAAAGCAGCAAGGAATATTAAAGCAAATAAAAACAAAATCTTTTTCATAGCATTTCATTTTTATATCCATATTACATCGAATCCTGACAACAAATTTGATGCCGTTTTTTTGTTGTCGGTGAAACAAAGCACATAGCCTCCCCCACCCGAGCCTAAAATCTTAACGCCGAAATGGAAGTCGTATTGTGTGGCAAACAATTGTTTAGTGTCGGATGTTATCATCGGCTGAAACAACACGTTTTGAAGGGCCGTAAACTGAGCCAAATTGTCGAAAAAGGCCTTCCCGCCTTGGCTTATCGTATCCATACAGCGATTCATACAAGGCAGATATTCGCTTTCAAACTTGTTTTTATATGCAGAATCGCTCAACATCTCACGGAAATGACGCACCAAAGGGCCGGTCTCACTCTTAGTCTTCGTGTCGACAAGTCCAATCTCTGTTCCGCTATTGATGAAGTCGTCAGGCAAGACACTCACTCCGTCGCTGTTTATTATGAAAGGCTTCCCTATATGGCACTGCAACGGGTCGATGCCTGAGCTGCTACCATGAAAGAAACTTTCAATACGGCCAAAGACAGATTTCAGTTCCAAGAAATCGCCCATCGTTTTGGTAGCATAACGCTGCCATAGAGCCGCCACCAAAGCACCAGAACTGCCCAGACCATAACCCGAAGGTATGTCGGAAAACAGATACAATCCCTGACTAAGGTCGTTTTTAAGCATTTGGGTGTCAATAAGTTCACGCAGTTCTGCATTATTTTCGAGATATTCAACAAGGCTCAGAACACTCTTGCGAGAGAGATCAGCCACTTTGTCATTTCCATAACGCCATTGGGCAGAAAATTTCCTGAAAGGAAACATCAACGCCTTCGAGTCAAGTATCATGGAATACTCACCAAAAAGTATTATCTTACTATAAACAAGTCTATTATATTCTTGATACTCCATTTCCAACTTTATCGTCAATATATTTCAGACTGGGGACATCTGTTTTCAACTCGGTTTCGATAAACTGTTTCACCACTGCGTATTGCTCTTCGGGATAAAGCAAATGCACGTTGGGGCCTGCATCAAGAGTGAAGCAAAGAGGGGTATGCGTATCGGCGCGGAACTGACGCACCTTGTTAATTATATGGATTGTGTTTGGTTTGACGAGCAAGAAATAAGGCTCGCTGCACATCATCATGGCATGAAGTTGCATTGCTTCCGACTCCACCACATTCATAAACAACTGCAAGTCAGCATTTCTAAAAGCTTTGAGCAACGATGAGACATTGTTGTTGGCTTCTTTATAACGGACCTCGGCAAAAGGATTTCCATCCATCAGTTTGTGACCTGCCGTACTTGAGATGTCCTTTTTGTCGTCGCTCACAATCAAAATGCTGTCGCGATAAGTATGGAAAATAGGAGCTGCAATGTCGTGAATATCAATGGCATACTCATCGGAGCTTCCATCAAAGGCGTCAGTCTTACCCCAAAGGGCTATCTTGTTTATCACCGAGCGGGAAGCACTTCCAGAGGCTAATCTAGCAAAATAAGATGCTTTTTTCATGTCTATCTCTCCCCCATTCAGGCTGCGCTCGATGTCAAGCAAAGTCACGACCACGGCACTCATCGATGATGCGGAAGAGGCTATACCGGAAGAATGCGGGAATGTGTTACCGCTGTCGATATTAAGGCTCAGACTGTCGATGAAAGGGAAAGCGTCTTTGTGGGCTTCAATAAACTTCATGATTTTGTCAGCGAAAGCCTCATTGGGTTTGCCCTCAAAGGTGAAACTGAGGCTGAAACGCTCACTTGCCTCAAAGACGGTCCTCATTATCGTTTTGCACTGGCTTAGAGTGAAACTTACAGAAGGGTTCATTGGCAACTGGGGCGAACGCTTGCCCCAATATTTGACAAGGGCTATATTTGAGGGGCTTTGCCATGAGCAAGCTCCGTGAAAGTCTTCAGGTATATGTGTTATGGCCATAGAAAAATCGTATTTTCAAATTCTAACATCAACATTTATTTAACACTATATCATTATAACTCAAAACTGTGTCCATATTGTGCCTTGCAAAATAGTTTTTAACATAATCATGGCCTTTCTCGGTTGCAGCCATCATAAAATCGCCACCCCATGCGCCCAACGATTTGAGAGAGCCTTCAAAATCATCGAAATATGATTTAAGTTTCGGCCTACCCAAACATTCCGACATACACGCCTCGTGATTGTCCAAAAGCCGACAGAAATCGTCCATTTTTTTGACCTCGACCATTTTTTTCGTTATGTTGTCAATATAAGGAATGTATTTGAGATATTCACGGTCGTCTTTATGCAAAAAGCTCTTCACCTCGACCGCCGAAGACTGTTTCTTGCCTTGGTAAACAAAGAAGATATTATCACCAAAAGGAGGATTAAAATCTGCCTTTTCAAATGATGGCAAGCCATTTTCAAGTGAATAAAAGATAGGTGAAGAGGCTTCAGCGCATGCGACATCGTAACCCGAACCGCCAAATGTCTCTTTCAAAAGCAGGTATGGATTCAAGTTGGCCCAGCGAGCCATATTGCTTATCAAAGTTGAGCTACTGCCCATTCCCCACTCGGGGTCAAACTCCAACAAGGTGCTGAACAACAGCCCACTATCAAAAAGATGCGGCTTGACATCTTTCACAATTTCCAATAAATGAGCCACAAAACCTGCCTTTATTGAGTCACTGGTTTCAATCAGTTCAAGATTTTTGCGGTCAAAAGAAGCCTCAAGCCAAGTGCCTTGTGGTTGTTTTGCCACCCATCTGACGATGTCGTCATCAACGACTTCAACATTAAGTGTTTGTCCCAACTTCAAAGGTATGGCGAGAGACAATGCCCCATGCAATACGAGGTATTCGCCCGTGAGCAAGAATTTTCCGTTAGCTTTATAATAGGACATCACCTGCGCAATGATTTAAGGCGAGCTTCAACATCGGCATAGACAACAGTCTTGTCGCTAAAGTATTCCGTCACCTTGTTTTTTTCCTCATCAGATGCATTCAATTGGTTGAGAATATTGTTCAGGTGCATCTTCATGTGTCCCGACTGTATTCCTTTTGTTGTCAGGGAGCGTACAGCCGAAAAGTTGTTCGCCAGCCCCATGGTGGCTGCCACCATCATAAGTTCACGTGCTGTTGGGTTCCCTAAGAGTTCGAGCGACTTCTTAGCCATAGGATGAAGACTTGTCAATCCACCGACTGTGCCAAGAGCCATAGGCACTTCAAGAGCAAATCTGAACATGCCATCTTCAATTTCAACACTGCTTAAACTTTCGTAATGTCCATTGCGTGCAGCATACGTATGTCCTGCCGCTTCCACAGCCCTGAAATCATTTCCTGTTGCAATGACTACAGCATCTATACCATTATATATGCCTTTATTGTGCGTAGTGGCACGATATGGGTCGATATGAGCTATGTCAACAGCTTTCTTGAATTTGTGTGCATACGCCACTCCACCGAGTTTTGGGTCAATGCTACCCAAATCCGACAATGGGCATTCAACCCATACCCTAACACGGCAATCGGGTGTGTTGTTCGACAATATTGCCATAACAATCTCAACCTCTTGGAGTTGCACAGGCAAATCATTCCGGTTTGCAAGATAAGAATGCAAACTATCGCCAAACTGTTCCAAGACAGAATTAATGAAGTTGGCGCCCATCGAATCACGGGTTTCAAAACTGACACGCAACTGATAATAATTGTCAATCTGGCTGCTGAAATCAACAAGTTCTATGCCACGTATGCCACCGCCTCGCCGTTCCATATTTTGGGTAATATGAGCCGTATCGGCAATAAGGCGTTCTTTTATCTCTGGCATCATTTTGGTTAAGGCTTCATAGCCGCCATTCCAACAAAAATGCAACTGACCTATTTTCAAGGTGTTTACGACTTCGGCATGGAAACCGCCTCGTTCGCTCCAGAACTTTGCGGCAGCCGATGCGGCAGCCACCACAGAGCTTTCCTCTATCACCATAGGGACGACATAATCTCTGCCATTTATCTTCACATTTGGCGATATGCCATAAGGAACAAAAAAGTTGGTGATGGTGTTCTCACTAAACTCGTCAAACATTTTCTGCTGCTGCGAGTCGGGATGCCAAAAGCTTTTTAATAGCGACACAACCTCGCCTGGATTCTCAAAATAGCTGGCTATAAGGGCTATTTTTTCCTCCTTGAGTAACTTTGAGAAACCTCGTTTTATATCCTTGTGCAGTGCCATTTACCATTCTTCCTCGACTATCACCCTTTCAGGCTGTACCTTCTCTTCCAAAAGAGCCGCACGTTGTTCAACATATTCAGCTATCTGGTCAAGGTATCCGCCCCATGCTGGGCTATATTTGGGGTCGTTAGGGTCAAGCCAGCGCTCTATTGGGAAGTGTGACGCTGCGTTTTTAAGGGTCAAGTCAGTAATAGTGTAACGAAGACGTCCATCACGAGCTTCAACCGTGAAGTTATAATTCACTATGGGACACTTGCTCTTAACAGTCTCTGCACAATCAATGTAAATGGTGTATTTCCCTTTTATCACGTTATCCTGATTTGAGACAACCACCGACGACGGGTTCTTGAATGCGGCATTAAGCCACTGGTCGTTCAAGCGTTTGTATATTTCGGCTTGTGTGCCAGCCACTTTGATAACTTGTTGAAACTTTATTAAATCAGTGTTTACGTCACGAGGAATCTCGCGATTTTGTGCAAAGGCTGCCATACCGCAAAACACTGCCAAGACAAACAAAAAAAACTTCTTCATCTTAAAGACATTTTATTATTCCACAAAAATACAAAATTTAAATTTACGATAATCATACCCCAAAAATAATGCCAAATATTTTTCCGGATGAATTTAAAGCAACATAAAAAAAACAAATGTTTGCCAAAAGTTCATAAAAACATAGTTCAATAATTTGAGCAATAAAATTATCTCATTTCAAAAAAATTAGTATTATCTTTGCCGAAAAATCAGGACTAAAACATGAAAAAAATATTTTTTACGGCAATGGCACTTTTATTGCTTGCCTGCAACGGCTGCTCACAAGGCAATGGAAAAAAGTCAGAATCAAACAAAGATAAAAGCATGAAGACACTTGTATGTTATTTTTCCTGTTCAGGAGTCACTAAAGAAGTCGCCACACGTTTGGCCGATGTTGCCGGTGCCGACCTCTATGAAATCAAACCAGTTGAAGTTTACACCGATGCCGACCTTGACTGGACAAACAAGCAGTCGCGCAGCTCACTCGAGATGAGCGACCACGGTTCTCGTCCTGCCATAGTAAAAGACTTAAAGGATGCCGAGCAATATGAAGTAGTATTTATCGGCTTCCCCATCTGGTGGTACACAGCACCCACCATTGTAAACACCTTCATTGAGGCATACAGCTTTGACGGCAAAACCGCCATACCTTTCGCAACGTCAGGTGGAAGCGACATTAAAAAGTCATGCGACGACTTGAGAAAAGCCTACCCAAACATAAAATGGGGCGAAGGCAGACTTCTCAACAAAGCCAGCGACGAAGAGCTGAAGAACTGGATCAAGGCCAAATAACCAAGAAAATTGGTTTTGCCAATCATCCCCTATCTCGAATGAGGTAGGGGTTTTTATAAAAATCCTTTGTTGACAAACAATTATGGACGATAGAGAAGTAGAACAACTTGTTGGGGCAGCCTCAATTGCCGCCGTCGAAGCTGGCAAAGTTATTCTCAAGATATATGCACTTCAATTCGATGTGACAAATAAAGACGACGGAAGTCCTGTCACCCAAGCCGATTTGGAATCGAGCCTTATCATTAAAGAAACGCTAAAACCCACTAACCTGCCATTTGTATGCGAAGAGGATTGCATCTATTCGTATGATGAGAGGTCGTCTTTCCCACTATATTGGCTTGTCGACCCACTTGACGGGACAAAAGAGTTCGTGAAACATAACGACGAGTTCACTGTAAACATAGCGCTTATGGAGAGCCAAAAACCCATTGCAGGGATTGTCTATAGCCCTATTCTTGACATTCTTTGGATAGGTTTCTGCATGAAAAGTTGGCGTATGGAAAAAGCCACAACAAAAAATCTCACCAATTTTGACGAAATTGTCAAGACGGCTACCCCACTTCCATTGCCATATCAGAAAAGGCCATACACCATTCTTGTCAGCCGCTCGCACCGAGATTCACAAGTTGATGATTACATAAACAAATCATTACTTCCCTTTCACCCCAATGCGGTCATCAAGCCTTTGGGCAGCACTCTTAAGTTTGCAATGCTTGCAGAGGGCAAGGCCGACATAAATGTGTGTTTTAGCCCTACAAAAGAATGGGACACGGCAGCTGCACAAGCTTTATTGGAGGCTACAGGAGGTCATGTTTGCCGTATCGTCGACAACAAAGGCCTTGAATACGGGAAGGAGGACTTTCGCAATCCTCCTTTCATAGCAACAAATTTTCCACAAACATAAGTGCCACCCTCTAAATGCTCTATGTTGACAAGGGGTTTAAGGGCCGATATGCTGATGTATGGATTCCCTTGGTTTGCATGATTTCTTTCAACACTTCTTCCTTTGCTAGGGTATAGGCTTTTGTCATTGAGATTATTGTATATTTCCTTCAAAATGCACATCTGACATTTGAGACACTGTCAACAAGGGGTCTTGTAATATCGAAAGACTTTTTGTCGGCCAAAATGCCAAGAAAAGAGACAGCTTCTGGGTTATAATGTCCAAATTCCTCATTATTGTCAAGATTCCATTGTCCGTCATGATGAAAGGGCAGGAAACGTAAGGCGGGCATGGCATCAAGTTTTGCAATTAGGTTAGCGACATCAAAGAAGCCCGATGACTTCCATTAACACGAATTGCTATATTTGCAGGAATGGAACTCTGTCGAACAGTTCAAGGGCATTCTCAGAAAGCAAATCCGATACTATAATAACGACAAAATCAAGCTGTGGCTAAAAGGAAAAGAGTTCGGTGCAGTACCGAACTCTTTTCTCAGGTGCCAGATTTATTGTTAAACCGTCCAAGTCCTTGGGGTCACATCAGAGGCTCCCGTTCAAAGAATCTATTGAGATGACTACCAAGCAAAGAGCGGATAATCTTTCATGATGTGGTTTACTTTCTCGCGTACAGCAGCGACTTTGCTGTCAGGAGCAGTCTTGGCGACTGGGTCGATGGCCGAGATCACATCGTCGATAAGGTCAACAATGACACCCATCTTGTCTTCTTTCAGTCCACGTGTGGTGATAGCTGGAGTACCGATACGGAGACCGGAGGTGAGGAAAGGAGAACGGCTGTCGAATGGCACCATGTTCTTGTTAACAGTGATGTCGGCGAGAACAAGAGTGTTTTCAACCATCTTACCTGTCACTTCGGGGAACTTGCTACGCAAGTCAATAAGCATTGAGTGGTTGTCAGTACCACCTGAGATGACATCATAGCCTTTGTCGATGAAAGCTTGTGCCATGACGGCAGCATTTTTCTTGACTTGAAGTATGTATTCCATATATTCATCGCTAAGTGCCTCGCCAAAAGCGACAGCCTTAGAAGCTATGACATGTTCGAGAGGTCCACCCTGTATGCCAGGGAACACTGCACTGTTGAGCAAAGCTGACATCATTTTCACTTCACCCTTTGGTGTAGTACGGCCTTGAGGGTCAGGGAAGTCTTCACCCATAAGGATAAGACCGCCACGAGGGCCACGGAGAGTCTTGTGTGTTGTCGTAGTGACAATGTGGCAATAGTCGAGCGGGTCATTAAGGAGTCCACGAGCAATAAGACCTGCTGGGTGACTAATGTCGGCCATAAGGATGGCACCGACCTGGTCGGCAATCTCACGCATACGAGCGAAATCCCAGTCACGTGAATACGCAGAAGCACCGGCAACGATAAGTTTAGGTTTGCATTCCAATGCTATCTTCTCCATCTCGTCATAGTCAACGCGCCCTGTTTCTTTGCTTACATGATAAGCGACAGGTTTGTAAAGCATGCCTGATGCGTTAACCGGGCTACCATGCGAAAGGTGCCCACCATGTGAAAGGTCAAGACCCATAAAACTATCTCCAGGCTGCATGATTGCTTGCATTACAGCCATATTGGCCTGTGCACCCGAGTGAGGTTGAACATTTGCGAAATTGGCATCGAAAAGTTCGCAAGCACGGTCGATGGCGAGCTGTTCGCTTTGGTCAACTATTTGGCAACCGCCATAATAACGTTTGCCAGGATAACCTTCAGCATATTTGTTGGTCATAACAGAACCCATGGCCTCCAAAACTTGTTCGCTGACGAAGTTTTCTGAAGCAATAAGCTCAATACCGCGCATCTGACGTTCTTTCTCTTGACGTATCAGATCAAAGATTTTTTCGTCTCTTTTCATTATAACTGTTTTTTTAGTTTTCTTTTTTGGTGGGTTCTATAAATTAATTTCCAGTGATTTTGAGTCGGTTTCCGAGCAGATTGCTGCGCAGAAAGAGGGCGCATAGCGGGCTATGCAACCGATTGATAAACAGCAAGATGCCGAAAAGCGGCCAAAAGCGAGGAAAAGAAATTTTAAATTTGTCATATCATTTGTATTTTATTTCGTTGATTTTATAGAACCCACCTTTTATAATTTTTCGCAAAAATAACAATAAATTTGATTGTGAAAACCAAAAATCTTTTTTTTAAAGGTATGGACAAAAAAAAATACAAGCCACAAAAATTGTTTTAAGCGGCAAACACACAACCAATTGGCTGTTTTCAGGTTAAAATATTGAGTTCTCTCTTAATCCAATGCATAATGCACATCATTACAACACATTATAACCGTCACGACTATAACAGGAAAATAATTGTCGAAATATAAAGTCCACATCGGTTATTTATATATCTTTGTAACGTAAAAAAACAAAAGACATGATAGTAAAGGAAAATGTCATTGAGATTTTAAAAGACGTCATCTATTTCCCGAAAGGTGACAACATCGTAGTTTTAAATATGGTTGACAACCTTCATGTTAAAGACGAAAGCATAATGTTTGACCTTATAGTTGAACAGGTTGACGACCCTAAGAATGATATTCTCGTCAATGCAGCAAAACGCACATTGACAGATGTTTTTGGAGAAGGCATTAATATTGACATTAAGGTAGTGGAAGAGAAGACAGCCTTGTCGAAAGTCAAGCACATCATAGCAGTTGCGTCAGGCAAGGGTGGTGTTGGGAAATCGACAGTGGCGGCCAATCTTGCTGTAGCCTTGGCTCGTGCTGGCAAGCGTGTTGGACTTATTGATGCTGACATTTATGGTCCATCAGTACCAATGATGTTCGGCACATTGGGCGAGCAACCAGGGGCCTTTGAGCGCGACGGGAAGACAGTAATGCTCCCTATCGAGAAATACGGCATCAAGCTGTTGTCAATCGGGCATTTTGTTGATCCAGACCGTCCACTGATATGGCGTGGCCCCATGGCGTCAAGTGCTCTAAACCAATTGATGAACGATGCCTTATGGGGAGAGCTTGATTTTCTCCTTGTTGACATGCCTCCAGGGACAGGGGACATACAGCTTACACTCGCCCAGTCGTTCAAGCTGAGCGGTGCTGTTATTGTTACCACACCCCAACAGGTGGCCTTTGCCGATGTTCTTCGCGCAGCCATGATGTTCCGTGAAGAAGCTCTTCAAATACCCGTTCTTGGCATAATAGAGAACATGGCCTTCTTCGTTCCCGATGACGCACCAGAAAAGAAATACTTCATATTCGGCAAAAATCGCGGCAGCGGCTTCGCCGAGAGACTACAGACACCGTTGCTCGGACAAATACCAATCGTTGAAGCCATTGCCGAAAGCGGAGACACAGGAACCCCAATAGCACTAAACAGCGACTCGCCGGTAACAAATGCGTTCAACAACATAGCCCAACAACTGATTGAAAATCTATAAGCATAACACTTAACGCCATGGAAAACAAAGATAGTATAATGCGCAAACTCAAGAACATTATTGAACAAGTGCGTCCTTATCTACAACAAGACGGTGGAGACGTCAAACTTGTAGACCTTACCGACGACGGCATCGTACTCGTTGAGCTGACAGGAGCATGCGGCAGCTGTCCATATAGTACAATGACCCTAAAAAACGGCATAGAAAGCGTCATTAAAAAAGCCATTCCGGAAATAAAATCCGTTAACCAAATCGAAACAGAAATTTAACAAGTTTCATGAAGGATTCTTTCCCATTACTAATTTTATTCCTTATAGGAACGGCAACAGCATTCGCTCAGACCTCCTACAAACAGGTCGCTTCGGCCTCCAAACTCGAAACAGGCAAAGACAACCTCATCGTAGCCGAGAACGCAGGTGCTTTTTACGTCATGGGCAAACAAAACAAAACCGCAACATCGGAAAACCGATGCCCTGATATAGTTAATTACAACTCTAACAGCACGACAGCAGTTCACGACGCAACAGGCCGCAAGGTCATGGAAACGAGTGTCACCAAAGGCGAAAACACTATCAATGAACAAAACTTTGAGACCGATGTTCGCTTCTTTATGACAGACAACACTGCATCAAAATTCCTGAAACACTAAAATGGCACGTAACAGCAAGAATGACTGCTTAGGCAGTCATTCTTGCCATTTCATGAAAAACGCAATTTACATTAACGACACAATGTTGAGATTCATACAAATCATATTACTGACAGTTATCCTATTCAATGCTGCCACAGCACAAAAACTCGAAGTGGCACGCCACGAGATTCCCCTGACATCAAAATCTCAACAATGTGCCTTCGTCACACTCAACAACCATGGCATACTTACCGTTGCAGAAACAAACATAACAAACAACAAAGACACGACAACATGGAATTTTGCGATTCTCGACACCAACCTCATCGAACTATCATCCATCAATGTACCGATTGACGCATCATTGCAACTCAACTCAACAACGGCATCAGACGAATTTGTTGCAACTATATTCGCGGCCACAAAACGTTCCGACTCAACGCAAGTCAATGTAGTGCTATACAAAAGAGACAACAAAACATTCAGTGGCTTCACGACTTCCTTTCCGCCCAACATAAGCCTACTGCCCGCAGTGGCGTCGCAACAAACGCTATTGTTGGCCTACAACGGCAACAACGGAGGCTCGTCCATATCGTTTTTTGACATGAACTCAGGTGATGTTCGCCATGAAAACGCTCAAAACAACAACCATCTTATCCAAAGCGTTGAAGTGTCACAAGGCTCAAAACGTTTTGTGGTGACTTCAAAAGAATTTGAAGACAGACATTTATCAGCCACAAACTTTTGGGTTTTTGGCACTGACGGCAAGATGGTCAATCGCTACACTTATCCCAACAACAACGGTGCAACAATAGGCAGGTCATGCTGCATAGGAAACGACAGCACATTCAATGTCTTTGCCACCATTGAACGTATTGGCAACACAAAAACAAGTGCAAAAAACTTTGCCGACAGTTTTGACAAGGAATCAATAGGCATAATTTGGATAAACTTCAACGACAAAGGCACACAAACAAAAGTGTATCAATTCAAAAACATACCCGACATTGACAAGGCCCTCACGCCAAGCAACAGACTTAGAGTAAAACAACGCCAAGCAAGCCAAAACGACACAACAAACGAAAATCGCGGCGAGATTGCATTCCAACTGCTAAAACCAAACTTGATTCACAACAACGACACCAACATCATGGCTCTCGAAGCCTTCATACCCATATACCACACAGAAACAAGGATGGAATACGGTTATTTCGGTTCCATTCCCACAACCTACACCGTTTTTGACGGGTACGACTTTTACGCACAACTTGTCTTTGCTTTCAAGAACAACGGAGAAATGCTATGGCACAATCACTGCAACTATGACAACCCTGTTGACGAAAGTCTTTACCGACACACTTCAGAAGCCGTTTGCAACGGTGAGACACTTCTTACGTCAGCAAGCAACAACACCCTTATTTATAGTGTTATAAGCAACAACGGGACAAAACTTCTTGAAAATGAAATTAAAGTGTTGCCGTTTATGAGACAAAACGACATACTTGAAAGCGAATTCAGTGCCAACACGAGACAATGGTACGGCAACAACTTCATAGTATCAGGCAAACAAATACTAAGAAACCGCATGATGCGCAAATCCAATCGATTTGTCTTTTTCTTACAAAAAATACAATACGAATAATATGTTTATAAGTTACATAAAATATTGCTGGCAAAGAAAAGGTCCATTCCGCATCCATTCCCCTTTTGTGTTCGAATATGTCACCAAGGCCCTAAAAAAAACACGCAACGACGACTATGAGAAACTACACTCTGTTTATCGTTTGATTGACAAACACAGGTTCTGCAAACCATCAATAAAAACAAAAGCCCAACTCATATACAAGACAACATCTTATTTCAATGCCGAAAACATCGTAATTGTAGGTACAACAACAGCCATGAACATTGCAGCCATTGCTATGAGTTGTTCAACGGTCCAACTTCATACCACGGTTTGGCGCGAATCATACGACGAGTTGGAATCTATGGGGATAAACAATCTGAAACTTATTGACAGCGATACGCTCATCAAGAAACTTGATTCTGACGACAGGGGAGCTTATTTACTACTATTCGCATCACCACTGGCCGACAATGAAATAGTGAAACACGCACAATCGGAAGATTTGATAATAATTGACAACATACACAAAACACATGACAACGAACACTGTTGGAACGATTTAAAGGACAATGGTTTTGTAAAATTCAGTTTCGACTTATATCATATAGGAATCCTTTTTTTCAGGCAAGGGTTTGAAAAACAAGATTTCATATTGAATTGGAGAAGTTAGACATAATCGACAAAAAAACAACAATTATGGAAAAGAGAAACATCACATACACTCGCACAGGCGACGAAGGCAAAACTTCGCTTATAGGAGGTCGCCGCGTGTCAAAATATGACTTGCGTGTCGAGACATACGGCACTGTAGACGAACTAAGCGCATACATAGGCGTATTAAGCGACATAGACATGGAGAAACGTTTTGCCAACTTCTTCATCACTCTTCAAGACAAACTTCTGGCGGTTGAGTCGCTTTTCGCCTTGGACAACGAATCGGGAATCGCAAAACAAATGCCCAAGATAGAGCAATGTGACATTGACACAATTGAGCGTCTAATAGACGAACTTAATGAAGAGCTTCCACAAATAAGGGCTTTTGTGCTGCCTGGGGGTGACTTGCGTGCGTCTTATGCGCATGTGTGCCGTACGGTGTGCCGTCGAGCCGAACGTATGGCATGGCAACTGCACGACAAAATAGGTACCGACATAATGGGAATAAAATACCTTAACCGACTATCTGACTTGTTTTTTGTTATGGCACGCTACTACCAAAACCAAAAAGACGGTGCAGAAAAGGCATGGAAACCATAGAGATAAGGATATTATCTTGACATTATTACTATAGGTGTCTTATTCTTCTTGACCTTGCCGTCAAAATTATAGACTTCGGTAATCATAATATAAATGCCTACTGGCAAACGGCCTCCATTATCGTCAAAGCCATTCCATGGCAAACTGCCTTTCTGCCCAACTACCGAACCCTTGGCAAGATGACGAACCAGTTGTCCGCCGGTGTTGAATATGTAAACATTCAAGGTATAGCCAGGCTCGTCGAAATTATAGTTTATCATACAAACATCATCAAAGCCATCACCATCGGGCGAGAAAACTTCAGGTGTGACATCAACCCAATTATCAGTAATGACAGTATCTTGTGCCATTGAGTTTTTGCGTCCAGGGGTGCCATAATGAACATTTTCTGCTGCCGAATGCCAGAGGTCGGCATTAGACGATTCAACATCAGGCGAAACGCGTTCAAGCGAAACGCCTTTGGTCTCCTTAAGCAAAGGTGAATGCAAGCCCTCGCTGTAATCCATACGGTCAATCACATTGCCGGTCTTGTCGGTCAACAAGACAGTTGCGCCCGAAGTTGGATAACTTGGGAAAGAAGCCATATCAACATAATTTTCAATAGAGCACTCGTATTGTTGGCCCACTATAACCGAATTGGTCGAAAGCAAAAGATACGATTGGGGAGCAAACAACCGTCCTTCGGCTGTTATAGTCTTCATTGTGGTGTCGGCTGGATTTGGGAAAGTCGTCTTTATCATACCCAAACGCAAATCAGACACATTGAAGGTATATGAAGTCTTGTTGTACAGCTCTACATACTTGACACCTCCGTCAATAGGGTTGAAAAGCAATTCGTTGATGACAATGTCCCCTTGATTAATTGATGAAGGTATGCCAAAAGGCAATTCTGCATTATCCATTGCCGTACCCTTACAATTAAACAGGTTTGACACTTCCAAAGTAAATTGTTGTCCTTCTTCGAAAGGCTCTGCAAACACAAGTTCCACTAAAGTGGCATTGTTTGGATTTGTATTCACCAGCACAGGCATGACACCATTTTCAAGCACCCTGTAAGAAGAGCTCTGCATACTGCCCAAGTCCATTGGTTGGTCAAAACGCAGTTGCAATATATTGTTTGCCACCATATTTACAGAAGTTATCGTAGGCGACACGTCAATAGTGTTATCAATTGAATTGATACGTCCTGGTGTACCTCCATCTGGGTCGTCAGAGGCATGCCAGTTTATTTCTCCCAAGCAACTGCTTTTAGGGTCAATCTGTTCAACAGAATAGCCTCCGTCATCCTTGTCAGCGTCGTGATACCACGATGCGCTAAATGCCACTTGTGATATTATAGTTCCATCGGCTGTAGATAACGTTATCAAAGCGGATGTGTTGGCTATTGCAAAACTTTCAAAACCCACACAAGAACCATAAGATGACAATGATGAAACAGCATCGTTATGGCACAAAAGAAGATATGCGCCTGGTTCCATAGTCACATCGCCAAAACTATTGGCCGAACTACCTATCGTCAAGTTGCATCCGGCCAGGCTTATGGGCAGGTCAGTGGCATTAAAAAGTTCAATATATTCATATTCAGGAAGGCCCACAACAGGAGAAGGGTCGGCCATGATTTCATTGACAACAACTTCGCCTTCCGAAAAAGTGTGTATCGAAAAAGATTTCTGTGTCTGCGAAATTACATTTCCCGAGACATCGGCAACACCTTGCAATGTCAGAGTGTAGTTCACGTCACTTTCAAAAGACTCAGCAAACGAAAGAATGACCGTATTACCTTGAAGCGATGCCGATTGCGGGTTTCCTATTCCGTGGTCAACAGTGTAGTTGAGCGTATTAGAGACAGTTTCGTTTGAAAGAGCCTCATCAAAAGACAACAATAATGATGAGTTGCCATCAACCTCGATTGAAAGCAACTGAGGAGGGTCAAGATCAACAACAGGCACGCCTATATATAGGTTGTCAAAAAAAATCTTTGTTGCGTTGCTGGCCGTATATCTTGAATAAATTCCAAAGAAACCAGTACGGTTTATGGTATTGTCAACGCCATGAACTTCATCAGCATAGTTGTTGCCGCCACTATAGTCGGCTGAAACAGCCCAGTTGCCATTTATGTCACATTTGACCTTAACTGAGACCTGCGATGGTGCTGCTATGGAGCCATCAGTAGCACGGCAAATGCTTGTTATGGCACCATTTTGAATCTTGAAAAGTTCGATGGCATCATTGCTACCGGCCTCACCAAAGCGAAGATAATAACCCGAAGTTACTGCAGTGAGGTCAGCATTATCAGCCACAAGATAAACATCAGTGAAATTATTTGCGGAAGGGGCAAAAGCCTGTTTCAGCCAAAAACGCCACTCCACATCACCTGATTCGGCAAATGGTAACGACAGATAAGACTCGCCTGCGGCAGTTCCATTGGTTTGGAGTTGGAAACTCGAATTGACAACATAAAGCTCAGTTGTACCACTCCACGCAGGATTCAAAGTGAAATCACCATCACTAAAGTCGTCGATGACTTGAGCAAACATAAGCGTTGGCAGCAGAAATAATATAATAGCCAATTTTTTCATCCCTTACAAGTTCTTATTTGCGCAAAGATAGAAATTTATGTTGAATTGCAACCTTTTGTCTGGCCAATTGTTTATTCAGCAATTTGGCGCCATATCATTTAAGAAATAATTATTTCACAAAAGCATCGTCAATTAAAGGCGATTTTATAATTTTGCGGCTTAAAAGATAGTATAAACATGAAAATTGCTGTTATAGGGGCCACAGGTTTGGTTGGCACAAAAATGCTGCAAGTGATTGCCGAGCAAGGCATAAAAGCCGACAGTATTATAGCAGCGGCCTCTGAGCGTTCGGTAGGCAAAGAGGTTATTTTTGACAGCAAAAAGATAACTGTAACAAGTGTTGACAATGCCATAGCAGCCAGACCAGACATTGCCATCTTCTCTGCGGGAGCCGATGCTTCGCGCCAGTATGCGCCCTTGTTCGCAAAGAACGGCTGTTTCGTCGTTGACAACAGCTCGGCATGGCGTATGGAGAAGAACATCCCGCTTGTAGTGCCCGATATAAATGCCGACACCATCACCGCCGACACCAAAATAATTGCCAACCCCAACTGCTCCACCATACAGATGGTCATGGCCCTAGCACCTATTCACAAGGCTTATTCAATAAAACGGCTTGTCATCGCCACCTACCAAAGCGTGAGCGGAAGCGGCTTGAAAGGCATCAACCAACTCAACAACGAGGAAGAAGGTAAACCTGTCGATGCTCCCGCCTATCCGCATCAGATATACCGCAATATATTGCCTCACGGCGGTTCGTTCTGCGACAACGGCTACACCACCGAGGAAGAGAAACTCGTCAACGAGACGCACAAGATACTGCGCGACCGGGACATCGCCATCACCGCCACCGTGTGCCGCGTACCTGTCACTGGAGGACACTCCGAGGCCGTCAACGTGGAGACCATGCATCCCTTCAGTATTGAGGAAGTCAGAGAGATGCTGCAAACCACACCAGGCATAATTGTGCAAGACGACCCGAAAACCAACCTCTACCCCATGGCCATCAATGCCTACGACTGCGACGATGTCTTTGTAGGCCGTCTGCGCCGCGACTATAGCATTGCAAATGGTCTTAATATGTGGATTGTAAGCGACAACATTCGCAAAGGTGCCGCCACAAATGCCGTCCAAATAGCGCAATACATAATCAGAAGATTCTTTTGACACATGAACATATACAACAACATAAACGAAGTCAAAAACATCAAAAACCCCATCGTCACAATAGGCACCTTCGATGGCATTCACATCGGACACAAGGCCGTATTCGACAAGATGAAAGACCTTGCACTAAATTTTGACGGCGAGACCGTAGTCATAACATTCCACCCCCATCCGCGCCAAGTATTAAACATCGACACTTCAAACCTGCGTTTCATCTGTACACAAGAGGACAAGTTGAAAAAATTTGAAGAAATAGGAATCGATAATGTCATTATCATAAACTTCACAAAAGAATTCTCACGCACACCGTCCGACGTGTTCATAAAAACATATATTGTGGAACGCCTTCATCCCGCGGCTTTGGTAGTCGGTTACGACCACCATTTTGGCAAAAACCGGATTGGCGATTATGACATACTTTACGATTTGGGCAAACGTCATGGTTTCAGCGTTGAGCGCATCAATGCCCAAGATGTTGAGCACATAGCCGTCAGTTCCACAAAAATACGTCGTGCCCTTGCCGTCGGCAATGTTGCAGCCGCAAACAAGTTGTTAGGTTATAGGTATTCACTTTGCGGAACGGTAATTCGTGGCAACATGATAGGACGAACGATTGGTTTCCCAACCGCCAATCTCGACATTGCACCACAATATATGCTGCTCACCAATGCAGGTGTATATGCCTGCAAAGCTGTTTATGAAGGAAAAGAATACAATGCCATGGCAAACATAGGCCGTCGTCCCACAATAGGCGATGTCAAAGACGGAAACTATGTTGCCGAGGTGAACATCTTCGACTTCGATACCGACATCTACGGACAAGCCTTGCGCATAAACCTGATTGACCGCATACGCGATGAAATAAAATTCGCAAACCTTGACGAATTGAAACATCAACTTAACGAAGACCGCAAGAAAGCCAAAGAGATTCTGAATGGTAAATAATATTCGCTATAGCTTCATATAAGACTGATTCTTGAATGATTCGTTCCCCCTTTTGATGGGGTTAGGGTGGGGGCTTGACAATCTTAAATATTGGTTTTTCAGCGCATACAAAAAAAACTCCCCATGCCTGCAGCCTTCCCATCTCCCTTCGACAGGCTCATTGCAGCGAAGAAGGGGACAGGATACACAAGGGCGCAAAGCGACGCAAGGCATTGCTGAATCAGACAACTAATACAATATCAGTCTTTTGTTGAACAAGAACCATAATATTTTTCGATTTTTCCGCATTGTTTAACAACAAATATTTTGCGTAATATTCCGTATTGCCAAATCAACGGCCAACACCATTGAGGGCGCAGACACCTACATCCACGGCTCAACGGCGACCTTGATTGCCACACCAAACCAGAATCATGTCTTTGACAGTTGTAACACAAACGGCATTGCTACAAAGTGAATGGTTTTGAAATGACTTAAAAATTGCAAAGAGAAATGTTGTTTTGCACGACAAGCAAACGCGCATGGAATTTCTCTGTCAGTTTTTGTGAAACAATCAACCTGCTTCCCGCAGTCTGCTACAATGTTATTTTTCAAGGAATTGGTGAAAAACCATGCTTTTTTAGTATCTTTGCAACGAAATATGAACACGATGCGCCATGGAAACGATGAGTAGGAAATACCCCGTTGGGATACAGACATTTGAAAGGATAAGGGAAGAGAACTACTTATATATCGACAAAACCGACTTGGTGTGGAAAATGACCAAGGAGAGTCCTTTTGTCTTCCTCAGCCGTCCGCGCAGGTTCGGCAAGTCACTACTAACCACCACCCTTGATTCATACTTCAAAGGCCAAAAGGAACTTTTCGAGGGATTGAAGATAATGGAGTATGAAAAGGAGTGGGAAAGCTATCCGGTGCTGCACATAGATTTGAGCCTAACCAAGACAGAGACAACAGTAGAGGGCCTACAAAACGTGCTTTTCAGGTTGCTAAGCGGCTATATGACCACATACGGAAAAGGCGAATACGAAACGACACCTGGCGGGCTTTTCAGCGGCATAATACACCGCGCATACGAGAAAACTGGGAAACAGGTCGTAGTCATCATCGACGAATATGACGCACCCCTTCTCGACAAACTCCACATCCCCGATGTGCTTGACGATTTCCGCAATGTCATGCAGGAGTTTTTCGTACAGCTGAAGGCCAACGAGGCCATGATACGTTTCTGCTTCATCACTGGAATAACCAAGTTCAGCCAACTAAGCATCTTCTCGACCATCAACAACATGACAAACATCTCGATGGATTCCAAATACGCCGCCATCTGCGGCATCACCGAAGACGAGTTTGCCACCGACATGGCTCCCGACATCGCGATGCTTGCCAAGGAATATGAATGCAGCCCGTCCGAGATGCACGACAAACTGAAACTGCAATATGACGGCTACCGTTTCGCCAAATTGTCGCCCGATGTTTACAATCCGTTCAGCCTGCTCAAATGTTTCAACCATAAGGATATATCAAACTATTGGTTCGACAGCGGCACACCAACGTTCCTGATCCGCCAGATGAAGCATTTCCGCACCGACATCACCACTATGGACAACATCATAGAGCCTTCATCGTCGTTCGACCGTCCCACCGAGGCTCTTGAAACGGCGCTGCCCTTGCTCTACCAGAGCGGCTACCTGACCATAAAGGGCTACGACAGGGAGACGGAAATGTATGAGCTTGGCATCCCCAACAAAGAGGTGCGTGTGGGGTTCATACAAGGCCTTTTGCCGACCTACATAGGCCTTGACGGGGGCAGCGTGCAAAAAGGTTTCGCCATGAAATTCTGGCTTGCCTTGAAGAAAAACGACCTCGAAACAGCCATGAGCGAGTTAAAAGCTTATCTGGCAAGCGTCCCCTACGTTGAGGGTTTCCAAAAGAAACTGGAGGAGGTGAAAAACTACGAAGGGTTTTATGAATACACATTCTGGCTTATCTTCAACATGCTCAACGTGTATGCCCAAACACAAGTGAAGTGCGCCAACGGAAGAGTTGACTTTGTGGTGAAGATGCCCGACACGACTTACGTCTTCGAGCTGAAGGTGAACGGCTCGGCAGAAGAGGCAATGGCACAAATAAACGACCGGAACTACGCCCTGCCATATCAGACAGAGAACCGCAATGTTGTCAAAGTTGGCATGGCTTTCGACAGGGACAGCATGACAATCAAGAACTACCTTGTGGAACGGACATAACCCGTCCACTCGTACCGTGTCTTAACTTTTAACCAAACTGATCCCAATCCTTTGCAACAGCAAACTTTTGTCGAAACGAGACGAGCGCATCGGCACTTAAAGTAGATTGCATTATCTCTTCTTTTCCGTTCTGAGCCGAGCAGACAACAACACCTTTTGCGTCGATGACTTGTGAATGGCCGCTATAGCATGTCTCATCAGGGGTCTGTCCCACCCTGTTAACCGCAACGACATAAGATTGGTTCTCAATAGCTCTTGCCTTGAGCAGAGTGTCCCATACGTCCATACGCGACTTGGGGAAATTGGCTGCATAAACAAGGGCGTCATAGGCAAACCTGTTGTCGGTGAAACTATTGCGCGACCATACGGGAAAACGCAGGTCGTAGCAGACAAGGGGCATTATCTTCCAACCTTCAAGTTCAACCACAAGCCTACTGTCGCCACGCCCAATGGGACTACCCTCGCCACCCAAGGCGAAGGTGTGACGTTTGCGATAGGTCAGGAAAGAACCATCGGGACGCATCCACACGAAAGTGTTGTAGTAGCCGTCAGGGTCGTCAAGAAGGAGCGTTCCCGCAATAACGGAGTCTTTCTTCTGCGCCACCGACTGCATCCACTGCATTGTGGCACCATCGCGCTTCTCTGCAAAAGCAATGGCATCGACAGGGAAAGCAGTATTGAAAGTCTCGGGCAACAAAATAAGGTCAACATCGGCAGCAATGCCACCGATAAGGTCATCGTAATGCCGGATATTGGCATCCCTGTCCTGCCAAACAATATCAGTCTGAAGACAAGCAATATTAAGGTCTTTCATATCATCGAATAGTGTCTGACCCGCCAACAGTCTTCCCCTCACAAGTCATAATACGAACATACCAGTAGGCACCATCCTCATTGTAACCTTTGGCACCCCCGACATAAAGCAAGCCATCATCGCTTTCTTCAATGCAATCTCCATCTGAAAGAAACATCAACTTGTCTTTTTTCAAGTCGTAGTACAAGACATTGAGGTAAGTATAAGTGTGGGGATCGTTGATTATAAACACCTTGGTGCCATCCTTGCTGAATTTTGCATTTTGAATGTCATTGCCATAGTAAAATTCAGACTTGTCGTCCACCTTGGTATTGATTATCTTAGTAGTATTGGTAATCTTGTCAAACAAGAAAAGGGTGTTGTGAAAATCGAACATCTCATCTTCCGTGTCGCCTTCTTTGTTGAAAGCCCTGTCTTCGTCAGTGTATGACACATATAGTATCTTGGTGCCATCAGGCGACATGTCCATAAACAAAGAATCGGCATCAGTCGTCAGCGTTTCAACAGCCTCGTCATCGTATGTTTGAACGGAATTTACCTTTGCGACATCCTGCTCCACAGCAACATCTTCTTGAGCATTTGTTGTTGGTGCAGAAGAGTTGTTGTCACATGCTACGAGGGCCAAAGCCAATGCAACAATATTGAAAAACAAGTTCTTTTTCATAATAAGATGGTTTATCTGGTTTTAATATAGTTGCGCCATTTCTCAAGCACAGCGTTCATATCACCAGGCAATTCGCTGACAAACATCATCTCCTTATTGTTTGTCGGGTGGACAAATCCGAGTTCCTTGGCGTGCAAGGCGTGACGCGGCATCAACTTGAAGCAGTTGTCGATGAATTGTTTGTATTTCGAGAAGGTTGTGCCTTTAAGTATGACATCGCCCCCATACATCGCGTCGTTGAAGAGAGGATGGCCAAAATACTGTGAGTGGGCACGTATTTGGTGAGTACGGCCTGTTTCAAGTCTGTATTCGTTGAGTGTCACATAGCCAAAGCGTTCTATGACGTGCCAATGGGTTATCGCTTCCTTGCCACAATCGCCGTTGGGATATACAGTCATCTTGCGTCGGTCGTTGACACTACGGCCAATGTTGCCCTCAATGGTTCCCTCATCATCATTGAAGTCTCCCCAAACGAGAGCGTTGTAACGACGATGTATGGTATGGTCGAAAAATTGTCGTGCCAGCATTGCTTGAGCGTTTTCGTTTTTCGCCACAATCATAAGACCTGTAGTGTCTTTGTCGATACGGTGCACGAGGTATCCGAAACCATTTTCCACGTGCTGGTTTGTTTGCTGGAAATGATAGGCTAGGCCATGAAGCAGAGTGCCTTCAAAGTTGCCGTGACCTGGGTGCACCACAAGTCCGGCCTGTTTGTTGACAACAATCACATCATCGTCCTCGTAAACTATGTTGAGAGGAACATACTGCGGTTTTATGTCTGTTTCGCGAGGCGGATGGGCAAAGACGACAGAGATAACATCACAAGGCTTTACCTTGTAGTTTTGCTTGACCACCTTGCCGTTGACAAGTATGTTGCCATTACGGGCTGCTTGTTGCACACGATTGCGCGATATGTTCTGAATATGGTTAGTAAGAAAAGTGTCGATACGTTCCAGAGTCTGTCCCTTATCAACATCTAATCGCAGGTGCTCATAAAGTTCGGTGTTCTCGTCATCAGCGGCTTCCATTTCGCCCATGTAACCATTTTCGTTATCCATCACTCAATCATCAGTTTTTGTTTGAAACATTTTCCATCATTGGCTTTAACGCTAACGATATAGAAGCCACTATTTATGCCATTCAAGTCAATATCGGCAACATAGGGTTGTTTCAGTACCAAGCGACCTGCCACATCATATAGACACACCTCTTCGCCATTAGTGTTTTCAGGCAGTGAGACATGCACGGTACCATGTGCAGGGTTTGGATAGATTGTAATGGCATCGTTGTCGCTTTGCTCGTCAATGCCGACATAATAAGAGTTTCCAACCACAGGCCTTATCATAAGGGAACCCTTTACTGCACTGTTATACCAAATGTTTCCTTCAGTATAGTAGATATACTGGCCATTATCGTTATCGGCATCAACGCCTATATTGATGATTTCGTTATTCTGTTGCATTAAGCCCACATAGAACACACCGCCAGGCATTCGCAGGACATCATCAAACTTATAGTAAGTAAACCTATATGGTTGGTCGCTCCATTGCGGATGGCAATTGCTTTGGCGATACACTTCCTGGCCTGGTTTTCCATCGTTGTCGCGCCACACCACTATATCAAAATACTTGTCGTTGGCATCATGAAGTGTACGATTAAACAAAAGTTGCACTCCGCAAAGGGTGTCGGGTGAGACCATTGTAAACTGCATTGCAAAACTTTCATTGCCGGTGGCCATGCCATAGGAAAGTTCAGGAGTTCCATCATCGTATGCATAATAGTTATGGAATCCCTGACGATATTTCATTGAATCGACAATGGGAGGATTGCAAGAAGAATCGCTAACATAATGCGTAACCACAAAAGACACCGAATCAATGTCAAAGTCAATATTAAAAAGTCCTCCAACATAAGGGCAGGCCACTGCACCAGTAGCACCATCGCAAGCAAGAAAACCAACCTGTTTGTATGGCATTGCAGTAACAGGCTCCGCATTCTGGCGATAATATTGTCCACCACCGACCTGACTAACAGTATAACTATAGGACACTTGATGCTGGACACTATCAAGATTTGCAACCTTTACCACAAGATTCTCATTCATCGAAAGGACCGGATTAACTCTATATTGTCGGTAAGGCATAGATCGATAACGTGAAAGGAAAGAAGGATCTGGGCCCGAGAAACATACCATTGGATAAGTATCCACACCTACCTTTCTGTTGCGGTCAAGATGTATCATATCGACACTCCAATTATCTTCTGTTCCGCGGCTGGTCGGAAACGACGAATTGATAATACTGGCATAATTGTAGAAACGGAACACAAATCTGTCGGAGAAAAACAAGGTGTCTGTTATTGGTATAGCCACATATTTGTAATAAATGCTATCGTTTTGGGCCATAAATTCATCCAATGTAAGGCCAGCGGCACTCCACACATTTCGCCACACAGTATCAACAACAGTTATGGTAGTGATGCTATCTATTTCCTCTTCTTTTAATGTAATATAGCCAAACTGGAGGACAAGCGAATCATTTGCCTCGGGAGCGAAGCCAAAACCCTGCGGCTGATAGAAGAAACTGAACACCAGGGAGTCGGCAGGTGTCAAGGCTCTTGCCTCGTTGCCAGTCAAAGAGTCAAGACGAATTGGTCGTGAAGTAAGCACATCTGCTATAAAAGGATTGCTAATGGCATAGTCGTACACAGCGCCTGAGGCATCAAGCACATCGAATACAGCTGCATTACGGTTGGGAGGGAACATAGGCACGCCGTTATTGACAAAAACGTTGCGGTCACCCCATTTGGCAGTGTCAGGACAAACACGACTTTGACTGAAGTCGTCATAAAAAGGCAACGGCATTCCCTTGTCAAAATAAACATCATAACGTGTCATCGGCTGATAATGGTTAAAACCAGTAATCACCTCTTGGGCAATAGTGGCGTATGACATCAGCAGAAAAGCCGCAAGCGCCACACCATTAAAACACATCTTCAAATTCTGTATCATTTTTATCACTGTTTTCATCTTCATTAACAAGTTTTTCGTCAAAGACGAAAAGCGAGTCATCCACAACCCTATTCTCTTCGGCAAAACCTTGCAGGTCTTCCTGCATGATTTTTTCCTTCTCTTTCTTCAGGTCGACATTTTTTATCGAGCGATACCACACTTCAACGAAAGTGCCCGGGCGGGCCTCCCTGCTATGATAATGAGGGTTCATCTTGACAACTACCATATTCTTAATGCTGTCATTATCGATAAAGTTTTCGTTCCCAAGGTTAAGGCCTGCGATATTAAGCAAACGTTGTGCATCTTCAGCCTTTTCGCCCAATATGTTGGGAATATGAACATTTTTCTCGTCGGTGCCGCGGCCAACGTGCAGCGTTATCTTGCTGTCCTTTATTATTTCCGCACCTGGTTCTATCACCTTGCCGTTGTACCGCTGCTCACACACTGCGTTACGTGCAAAATGCTTCACATAAATGATTTCCTTAACTTTAAGTCCTACGCTCTCAAGATTAACGACAGCCTGTCGTAGCGACAAGTTGTTAAGGTTTGGCATGACAGTCTTTTCGGGAGTCTTGGCCACCACTATGTAATAGACATTGCGGCCGCGTTTGATTTTCGAATTAGGCAAAGGGTCCTGCTGCACTATGCTGCCAGGTACGCAATCTTTCTGATACACGCTGTCAGTAACTATAAAATGCAAGTCTTTGCCATATTTTTCCATTGCCTCGTCGGCTATCATTCCCACGACCTGGGGCATCAGAAAAGTCTGACCGTGACGTGTGAAGCGGTCAACAAATCTGAATGTCAACCATATCATCACGAAAATCAGCAAAATAGCGGCCGCAAGATGAATATAAAATTTCTTTTGTTTCAAAAACTGAAATCGTCCCATTCTTTTTTGTATTTTAGCGGTTGTTTTTAAGGGATGAACAAAACACTTCCAAAAAAACGAACAAAGATAGTTATTTTTGATGAAACAAAACACAAAATCCATACGGATATGAAAAATGTAGCGATAATATGCGGTGGCGACTCGGGTGAATTTGAGATTTCCATACGCAGTGCCAAAGTGGTCAAGAAACACCTTGACAGCAAGAAATACAATTCAGAGATAATTATAGTGTCTTCAAAGAAGGGCTGGTACTGTCTGGCAGACGACGGAGAGCAACTGCCTGTTGACAAAAACGATTTTTCTGTCAAGACAGGTCGGAAGAAAATGGTTTTCGATGTGGCATTCAATGCCATTCATGGCGAGCCTGGCGAAAACGGCCCTCTTTCGGGGTATCTTGAACTGCTTGGCATTCCATGCACGTCGTCAGGGTCAACCACAAGTGCACTTACGTTCCACAAGGATTTTTGCAAACGCATTGTCGCGTCACACGGTGTACATGTGTCGCCATCGCTTCTAATCAACAAGGGCGACAAATACGACACCAAGTCAATAGTGAAGGAAATTGGGCTCCCCATGTTTGTCAAGCCCACCTGCAATGGCTCCAGCATAGGCGTTTCGAAAGTGAAAGACATCGCAGACCTTGACAAAGCCATAGCCGCGGCATTTGCTGCAGGCGACCAAATCATGTGTGAGAGTTTTGTGTCGGGCAGGGAGTTCGGATGCGGTGCCATGAAAGCAAAAGACAGGATGACAGTATTCCCCATCACAGAGATAGTAAGCAAGAACGAATTCTTCGACTATGAGGCCAAATACACCACAGGCAAGTCAGAGGAGATAACACCTGCCAAGATAAGCGAAGCTGAAGAAATAGAGATAAAGGCCACCACTGCCATGCTATATGACGCCCTCGAATGCAAAGGTTTTGTAAGAATGGACTATATCCTTGCAAGCGATGCATTGTATTTTATCGAAGCAAACATAGTCCCAGGCTTGTCGGAGGCAAGCATAATACCCAAGCAGGCCGCTTGCATGGGCATTAGCCTTGAAACGCTCTTCGGTGCTGCGATAGAAGATGCTCTTCGCGAAAAACAAACCGTAATGGAATATGCCGCCACAGCGAAGTAACAAGAAAACATTATAATTCAAATCATGGGCAGTCTGAAAAAAATAATCGAATTTGTCAAGCCCTTAGTGGGCCTTATTACCCTATGCGTTTTAGCATACTTCTTCTTTGACGTTTTCATGTGGTTTGTGATTGCAGAAGTGCTTTCGCTTATTGGTCGTCCGGTGATGAAATGGCTAACCACAGTGAAGTTTGGCAAACGCACTATGCCACAGTCTGTGGCCGCAACAATCACCATATTGGCATTTTTCATAGTCATCACAGCATTCTTCCTCATTCTTGTACCGCTTGTTGCGCGCCAGGCTGCTGTATTCCACGACATCGACACCAGTCAGGTCTTGGAATACTACAAAGACCCGATAAACAAAATAAGGTTATGGCTGACCTCCTGCAACATAATTGATGCTAATTTCGACATTTATGATACTCTGACCAAAGAATTGTCAAACCTGCTCAACATGGGCAACATAAGCTTGTTTTTCACAAGTGTGGTTTCGGTTATCAGCTCATTCACCATAGGAGCGTTTGCTGTAATATTCCTTCTTTTTTTCATGCTAAACGAGCCTCACATGGTGCGTGACATCATCATAGCGCTCATACCCGAAAAATACGAACAGCAGACCAACAAGGCCTTTCATGACATCCACAATCTACTGTCGCGTTATTTCATAGGTTTGACATCCGAAGTATTGTGCATGATGACACTAATCACAATTTTTCTAAGCATTTTAGGTGTCAAGAACGCCCTTTTGATAGGTTTCTTGGCGGGACTCCTCAACGTGATACCATACTTAGGGCCTGTCATTGGTGCAGTATTGGGTTGCATATTAGGTCTGCTAACCACATTGGGTGATCAGCAATACGACCTTATCATACCATGTCTCCTTAAAATATCAGGCTCTGTGGCAGCAGCCAACATTGTCGACAATTTCGTATTGCAACCGCTTATATATTCAAAAAGCGTCAAGGCGCATCCTGTCGAGATTTTCGTTGTCATAATACTGGCAGGCAAGATAGGAGGAGTGTTCGGAATGCTTATTGCAATACCCACATATACCATCATACGTGTCATAGCACGTGAATTCTTTGGGCAAAAGAAAATCGTTAGCGCACTAACAAAAGAATGAGACAACAAGAGGTCAGAAAAAGCCCATAACCATATTCCATACAAGGAATCGAAGAATCTTGCCCACGAGAAGAAGCACCATTGTTGGCAAAGGTTTTGTGCGATAGAACCCCAAAGCTACAACAAAAACATCTCCAATAAAAGGGACCCAACTTAGCAAGGCAAGCCAAATGCCATATTTAGACACTTTTGCCTTTTGTTTCTCGAGAGTTTCATGACTTACCGAGAACCAACGTTCAATCCATTCCAACGACCCCAGACGACCTATATAGTAGGTTGTTATGCCACCCAACCAATTGCCCAATGTTGCAACCACAAGACATTTGGCAGGCTCCTTAATGACAGCCAGAACGGCTATATACAAAGCGTCAGAACTGAATGGGAATATTGTGGCAGCCAAAAAGGTTCCAAAAAAAAGTCCCCACAACCCTAAATCAGACAAATTAGACATAATTTATCTGGGATTTTCGTATATATCCAACCGACGCGATGCAATAACCATACTTACGTCAACAACATTGTAATTATACGGTATTGTCTCTTTGAGTGCAAGTTCTTGCATAATATTTTCAATGGTGGCTATACGGGCATGTCGCTTATTGGCATGGTCTTTTATGATCTTCCCATTCTCATCGGTTGCCTTCTGGGCTGGTATGTAGCCAAGCATCTCCATCATTGCCTTCCACCTCAGGAATTCACATTTAGCCAAGTTTTTCAGCATCGTCTTCTCGACTTCGGTAGCAATAGGATAATCACAAAATTCGTCAACAACCTTGCTGCGTTCTTCGGGAGTTTTTGCTTTTTCAAGACAATCCTTATATTCAGACATTGACCTGCGGCTCAACAAGCACTCCAAAATACGATTAAGTTTCTCCTTGTCGACATCTACACCTGCAAGACGTTTCTTTGTCGCAATATGGAACCAATTTGACATATTTTGGTTAAGCACACATGCCAGTTCCTGATGTTGGGCATAGGTTGAGCTAAGCCTAAGGTACTGTCCAACCAAATCCTCGTTGTGTTTGGTGTATTTGACATAATTCTCATAAAACGACTTTGCATCGTTTATGATGTGCTGTTCGACAACGCTGTTGTATGAGAATATCTTCTTCCTACTGCCAAACACCATTATCTCAATGTTTGAATCACTATTGTATTTGTTGTAATAATTGGCAATGTCATGGAGTTCGTTTTCATTCTCTATGGAATATGAACGCACAAATATCTTGAGTTTCCCTGCTGTTGCATCTCTTCTGCGACAAGCGATCCTATAGATATTGTTGGTCAGGTTGATATTGTCGGTGTCATTACCGCTACACACTACTATATAGTTAAGGTAGTTTGAACCCAAAGACAACCATTTCTTGAACGAAGACGTGTTTATGCTGTCATCAACCAGGACGACTTCTTCGCTATTCCTCAAGGCCGGGTACTTCATCAGGAACTGGTTCTTTGCCTCAAGAGTCTTTTCAGTAGTTATGAAAATCTTGGTTGGGTTTTTATTTCCGTCGCCATCAACAAACGAAGAATACTCATACAAATATTTCATAGCTTCCTCGCCTGTCTCGTCAAAACCTATCACCAACGCCTTGAAAGGTTCTTCAACTGTTGCTGTATTGGGATTGACTCTCAAGCAACTAACAGGATGGAAATCGGGATTACTTTTTAGTTCCACAACGGCAAGCCTTGCCGAATCGACAATGTTAAAACCTATATTGTTTTTTTTAGACATTCGTTTCGAAAAAGATGTGTAACTGTATGTCACACACAACTCGTTATAAATACTGTGACAATATACATCAATATGTTTTTTCAATATCGGGCTGTTGGCATTTTCCGTTGTCGAAATGAGAGCGGCGGCATTTTTTAAATTATTTTCATAATTATCGGACAAGAAAAACATTACCACTTCCTTGACATTGTCACGTATAATGGCCTTATAGAGGAAATCGATACCAGACTCGTGGAAGATGCTCTTCAATGACATACCATCCTTTCGGCTCAATATTGCATCGCGGCTATTGACAAGCAAAGCATTGAGAGATCTTATCTTATCAACCTTTTCGTTTTTTACCAATGTGCCACTAAAGAAGTGAGTAAGCTGAACTTTCTCGCCCTCTTCCTCAAAAGGGAGCTCTACAAAAACCACCTTATAATCGTTACCATGATGCGACTTCTTTATATCTTCTGCAAGAAGCAAAGAGTTGTTGTCCTGTCCCCAGAAGACAAAGAGTTTCGATTTCTTCACCCTTTTCAATGAGTATTTTGACTGCAAAATATACGCAATCAAGGGTATTATGAAGACGGCACTTATAAAAACGGCAAGGAAATGTGTCATAGCAAAAAACATCATGTAAATGCCATTCTCATGCATACTGTGTCTGACCTCGACAAGGTCGGAATGCGAAACAAACATCTCAATCGACGATATCATGGATCTTAGCAGCAGAGTAATGATATTGCCAGAGGAGCCGCCTTCCCAAAAGCCTATAAAATAAAGTACTATACCAGACAAGAACACGATACTGGCTATCCATTTGATATGTTTTTCAATATATTTGTTTAGTTTGTGCTTATTAACCAAACTGAACATAAGCACTGTCAACAATATAGCGACAACCGAAAACAGCAATCGTGAACTGACATCATTGAATATATCGGGGGGCACTGTCAAAAGGGTTTTCATCAAGCCATTGTTTTTAGAACAAAAAAAATCACATTACATAAAGATTGCAAATATAAAAACAAATTCATAAACTGAAGGTGGGTTCTATAAATTCAACGAAATAAAATACAAATGATATGACAAATTTAAAATTTCTTTTCCTCACTTTTGGCCACTTTTCGGCATCTTGCTGTTTATCAATCGGTTGCATAGCCCGCTATGCAACCTCTTTCTGTGCAGCAATCTGCTCGAAAACCGACTCAAAATCACTGGAAAATAATTTATAGAACCCACCTTAACTGATTTCTCCTGCACTCGGCAAAGAAAGCAAGCTTTCTCTGCTCTCGCTTTTGAAAAATTAGATTTTTTTATTGCTATCTTGATGGTTTTCTGTTAGTTACAACACACGCATTGCTCCTTCGCTCTAATTAGCAATCTGTCTGACAAAATTTTCAAAACCATTGCAAGGCAATTTTTGGAAATTACCATATTTTTTCGATTACTTTTACAATCTTAAGTGTTTAGCCTATAAGTTTCGTTTATAACTGGATTAAGCGTTTATATCTTCAAGTTTCATTTCTCCACAAAAACCGAGTTTTACCCAAAACGATAAAAAAAAACATCGATTTGGGTAAAACTCATAAAAATTTGTCCACGCAGCGGCATCTATCTCACCATGATTACGACCTACGGCTTCGCCAATAGCATTTATAATGAGACCGTGCCCGTGAAGTTAGGAATGGATTGTTTGTTTGGATGAAGGCATTGGTTTTCCAATTGAATCCAAGAATATCATCAAAAACCGCTATAATCAGCCATAAGTCCGATTTTTTTTGAGTTATGGCTGATTATGCCCAAAAGCATTTATAATGAAACCGTGCCAGTGAAGCTGACAAATTCAATTGTTATAGATGTCTTCAATGATTTGCCAGCCGACGCTTAATCCAAAATGATTAGGATCAGAGAAATTATAGCAATCTTCGGTCAGTTCATTTTTCCCTGAATAATCAAAAACATACTGCCCCCCAAAAATATCTTGCAGGGTCTTTAAATCCTGTTTGTTGATAGCAGGATGTGTGTAGCAATATGCTGGCGTAACAATGATTCTATAATCTGTACCATGCTTCGTGAAAACGGCCTTGATATGTAATAGCTGTTCTTTAAAAGTGTCGTTAATAAGAACAGTGCTTTCTTTTAAATCAGCATCTGTTTTTGTCGCAATTTCCCTTAAAAAAGTACTTCTTACTAATTTACTGCAATTTGATAGACTATCTTTCAGTGGCTGAATGTTTATATCGACTGATGAATTGGTATCATACCAATCGTTACTTATAGTGTCGAATCCGATATAAGGTTTCGAATTTCTTATTCTTCCTTTCACGCTTGAATACCAAAATGACGGTTTCTGTAAAAAATTCCAAAACAATGTTGCTTGATATGCTATTTTAGGTTGCCCGGAAAACTTGTAATTCTTTATTGATAGAGCTTCTGTTGGAAGTTGCTTATTTGAAAAGGTTCCTGGTATATCAAGCAAGAGAATAACATTTGAGATGTCACTGTTCATTTGGTCTATATATGTAACTTTTTGCTCGATTCCAGTAAGTGTTTCCCCCCAAGCTTGAAACAAGAATTGTCGTGATTTGTCAGGTAGATATTTAAGCCATTGATATGTATTAATTCCACAACCTCTCGAACTACCGAAAATATATGAATCATACTTATATGTTGGATAGTTCTTCAAAAATAATTCTGATGACAGATAATCTCTGTTTGTAGCATCAAAAAAGTGCAGCGAAAAAGGCTTTAATGTTTTGAATGGATCGGTAAAAAAATACACTCCGAGTAGAATGGTAACGGGTATAAATGTAATCAATATTATTGTAATCAGAAACTTTTTCATATCAAAATTGGAAATAGATAAAAGATTGACTATGAGCGGCAAATTGAAGCATGACTATGATGACGACATAACAAACAGCTATTTTGAGCCAAACAGGTGTCTTTTTGCTGAATTGGAGCGCAAAATCATTGACTCTTGAAAACCATTCTACAATTAACATGATAAGGATGAAAAACAACGTCCTTTTCAATCCTACTATTAGTATTGGAGATGATAAAAGGGATGGATTAAATATTCCGCAAACATATTCCCAGGCCTGCCCGATATTTTCGGCCCTAAAGATAATCCAGCCAATGACGGCAAGGAAAAATGTCAGCAACATCTGCCACGCTTCCTTGAAAGTGGGCAAGACGCGTCCTGCCGCTACAATGTCAGTGTGCTTGCGGTTCTTGCCAAGCAGAATGAGCGGCAGGAAAAGAATCGCATGATAGGCACCCCAGGCAATGAAAGTCCAGTTGGCGCCATGCCAGAAGCCGCTCAGCAGGAAAATGACGAAAGTGTTGCGAATCACCTTGGCCTTCGAGCAGCGGCTGCCGCCCAACGGAATATAGACATAATCGCGGAACCAGGTCGTGAGCGAAATGTGCCACCTGCGCCAAAACTCGGCAATATCGCGGCTGAAATACGGCACGTTGAAATTTCGCATCAGCCTGATACCAAAAAGTTTTGCTGTGCCAATGGCGATGTCGGAATAACCCGAAAAGTCGCCGTAAATCTGGAAAGTGAACAAGATGGCAGCCAAAAGCAATGTGCTGCCGCTTTGGTTTTGATAAGTGTTGAAAACCTGATCGACATAAACGGCGCAATTGTCCGCCACCACGATTTTCTTGAACAAGCCCCAAAGGATTTGCCTCATGCCATCGACGGCTTCATTGTAGTCGAATTTTCTTGGTTTCTCAAATTGCGGCAAGAGGTTTGTGGCTCTTTCGATAGGACCCGCCACCAATTGCGGGAAGAAGCTCACGAAAGCGAAAAACTGCACAATGTCGTGTGTCGCCTTCAGCTTGCCACGATAGACATCAATACTGTAGCTCAAGGCTTGAAAAGTGTAAAAGCTAATGCCGACAGGCAGAATGATTTTCAGCAGCAAGCCATCGGTCTTGCCGTCAAGGAATAAGTTGGCAAAGGAGGTGACGAAAAAGTCATAATACTTGAAAACGCCTAAAAATCAACAGGTTGAGGACAATGTTCAAGACGTTGATGGTCTTTGCCTTTTTCGGCGTTTCGCGGTATTTTTCAATCAGCAGGCCGCTTCCCCAACTGCAAAAGGAGGTGAAAGCGATGAGGAACAGAAAGCGCCAGTCCCACCAGCCGTAAAAAACGTAGGAAACGACGACTATGAAAAAGTTCTGCAGCTTCAGGTTCCGATTGAAAACGAACCAATATAGCAGAAACACTATGGGCAAAAATATTGCAAATTCTATGGAGTTAAACAACATGATTGATAGTTTTCAGCATCACTACCAATCGCTTTATTAACAGAAACAAGGTGTAGGCCTCCTTATTCGCGTTCACGGGAAGCCTAGGAGAAACCCATCATACAAGCTAAGTCAGCCCACACCTAATCGGTGCGAGCATTAACATTACGCTTGTATGGACTGGAAAACTTCATCGGCTTTCCGCGAACTTTATTTTCATCCGTTAAAGAAATCAGTTTCCTAGGCTTTTTTCTTTTGAACGCGAAATAATAGCTAATGCTTTAGTTTATTATTATGTATCTATTTTCTTTGTCCTTTTCTGTGATTATTTATTGTTATGCTGCAAAAATAGGCATTTTTCCTATAGGTGAATGAAAAATCCTTAATCTGTTATAAAAAAATCGTCAAATTACTGGCCGACAATAAAAAAGGACTAACCCGCTCAGAAATATCATCACGATTATCCATCAGCGGCAGCACCTTAACCACCATGCTTGACAACTTGAAGAACTGCGAGTTTATCCAACTATATTACATGCGTGACAAAAAAGTGAAAAGCACAGGCGGCATCTACAAACTGACCGATTTCTACACTATGTTTTACCTTAACTTCGTGCCGAAAGCAAAAACAGAAAGCAACTTCTGGAGCAACCACATCAACACCCCCGAAGTCAACAACTGGTTTGGTCTGGCCTACGAAAGCATTTGCCTCACCCACGTCCAACAAATCAAAGAGGCATTACATCTGGACAGCATATCAACGAAATGCTACGCCTGGAGAAGCAAGACCTCAGCGCCCGGTGCCCAAATTGACCTCATCATCGACCGCGCTGACAACATGATCAACCTATGCGAAATCAAGTACTCGAAAGACGAATACAAAATCACGCAAGAGGACGACAGGCTGTTGAGAAACCGCATGACCGCTTTCCAAAACGAAACCAGCACACGCAGCGGCATCTATCTCACCATGATTACGACCTACGGCTTCGCCAGCAGCATTTATAATGAGACCGTGCCGGTGAAGTTAGGAATGGATTGTCTGTTTGGGTGAATGTTTTAGTTTCCTAAATCAGTATCTTTATACTTGCACCTAGCATTAAATTTCTATTCCGGCTTGCTTTACGATAGACATAAACGTCCCTTTTTTCAAATCCTTACCATTATGAAAAGGGACGACAATTGTCTTGTTTGAAATCGAATTATAATAGACCTGGTGAGAGCCTTTCGCCCTTTTAAACACGAAACCGTTTTCTTCAAGAAGCCTTATCAGATAATCAGGGCTTAGATTCATATAGCAAAATTCAAGGAATACTCCAACATATTACTATCATCAGGCACCATTTCGCCATGATCCTGCAATTCCTCGACATACAACTCTATAGCTTCCTTTGCCATTTCTATGGCTTCATCAACAGTCTCTCCGTATGTTATGCAACCTGGTAGCGCAGGAACCAGAACCGTATAGCCGCCGTCCTCTTCTTTTCGCAAATTTATCCTGTAAGTACGCATCTGAAACTAATTTTGTGCAAAACTACACATTTTTCCGAAAAAAGGAAACTCCTATTGCCACATTTCTTTAGCAATTTTAACCATCGGGGTTCTCCCAAAACGATAAAAACAGCCATAAGTCCGATTTTTTCTGAGTTATGGCTGATTATAGCATGTTTTTATTTATTTTTGCCACATAATAATCAAAGAAATGAAAGAGGACATCATCGGACGAAAAAAGGAAATCGCAGAACTGGAACGGCTTTACCAATCCAACAAATCTGAATTCATTGCCGTTTACGGACGGCGAAGAGTTGGAAAGACTTTCCTGATAAAGCAACTGTTTGAAAAAGAGCTGGTCTTTTCTGTAACCGGACTGGCTAACCAGAACACTTCCAAACAGCTCAAGAATTTCCATAACACGCTGAAAATGTATGGCAAAACCAAAAGCACCGCGCCAAAAGACTGGATTGATGCTTTTGACCTTCTCATACAATACCTACAGACGATTGATGGTCGAAAAGCCATACTGATTGATGAACTTCCATGGATGGATACGCCCCGCTCTGGATTCATAGCCGCACTTGAACATTTCTGGAACGGATGGGCGTCAATGCGAAAAGACATTATGTTAATCGTCTGTGGTTCAGCTTCTTCATGGATTATGGACAAACTCATCAACAGCCACGGAGGGCTGCACAACCGTATCACAAAAAGAATTCTGCTCAAGCCCTTCAATTTAGCGGAAACCGAAGAAATGCTTCAAAGCATAGGCATGGATCTTTCACGATACGAAGTGGCTGAAACATACATGATTATGGGTGGTATTCCTTTCTATCTCAGCATGTTCAACCCTGCCATGAGCCTCAGCCAGAACATCGACGCTTTGTTCTTCAACGAAGACCGCAGCCTCAGCAACGAATTTGAAAACCTATACGCTTCGTTGTTCAGGAATTCCGACAACTACATTAAAGTCGTAACGGCATTGAGCAAGGTCAGGAACGGAATGACACGCGAGGAAATCGAAAAAGAGAGCGGCATTGAGACAGGAGGCACTCTGTCGAAAATCCTTAGCAATCTGGAGGCCTGCGGTTTCATCCGAAAATACAACAATATCGGCAAAGACAGCCGCAAGAAATACTATCAGCTGATGGACTTCTTCACCTTGTTCTACTTCCATTTCATAAACGGCAACGACAAGAGGAACGGCTTTTGGTCGGCAATACAAGGCACTTCGACATTCTATGCTTGGGCAGGAATTTCGTTTGAAATGATGGCACTGCTACATGTCGGCCAAATCAAACAAAAGTTAGGTATCAGCGGCATTTTGACTGAAGAATTTGCATGGCGGAAAGAAAACAGCGGAACAGCACGAGGCGCACAAATCGACTTGGTGATACACCGAAGCGATAAAACAGTGAATCTGTGCGAAATGAAATTCTCCGAAGACACCTACACAATTGATTACGAAGAAAATCTGAAACTCCGCAACCGATTGACAGCATTCAAAACAGCTTTCGGCAAGCCATGTAACTCCGTGCAATTGACCTTTATAACAACTTTCGGCCTGACAAAAGGCAAACACTCAGGAATCGCACAAAACGAAGTCATCTTAGACGACTTGTTTGCATAAAAACCGCCATAACCAGCCATAAGTCCGAATTTTCCGAGTTATGGCTGATTATGGCCAAAAGCATTTATAATGAGACCGTGCCAGTGAAGCTGAATATGGATTGTTTGTTTGGGTGAAAATGCTAGTTCAATAATTGAAGCGAATCCAGTTTTCTTGCAAAATCAAATGTAAACTTGTCAGTTCCTTCTGGATTTAGATGGACTGAAACACAAAAATTGGAAGTGTCGTTACACAAATCATAGTCTTTTGTGTAGTTTAAGTATAGGAAGCCATATTTTTCTACAATGTCAGAGAAATATGAATTTAGCTCTTCCATGTTTTCAACTTTGGCAGTCGTAACTGAATAGACAGGAGAATTAACCAAAACGACGAATACATTATTTTGTTTGCAGTCGGCTAAAAAGTCTTCAAACAATTTTACAGACCTTTCATCGAAGGAACCTTTTATGGTTTTTAATTTTGCAGCTTCCGTTCCATCCCATGTTCCTTTTTCAGGGCTGAATCCTTTGTATGTTGGTCTGTCAACGAAATGCTTTAAATGTAAAAATTCAAGCAAACCATTCTTGATAACCATTTGGTAGCCGTTATATCTGTAAAGTGGACAATATAATTCCAAAAATCCATAGCCGAGTTTTCTTAATTCTTTTCTCATGGTCTTGTCGTAAACAGCTGGGAAAAACCGCTGTGAATCATGTTGATGACGAATATCATCCATGAAACCTAAAGTACCAAAACTCATTTCTTGAATAATAACTTTTGGCAAAGTATTGTGCTTTTTATAGCACTCATATTCTGCAATTTGAACATTAAATGGACATCCTCCAAGTCCGATGTCATAGGAATCGGCATTACATACAGAATCGATGATAGCTGTATTGAAGTGAGAAAAACCTCTTGAATTTCCCATAATCAACACATTGTGATTCATATCGCCTTTCATTATTTGGTTAAATACTTCGAACCTATAACAGTCTGTCTTTCTCAAACCAGAACTAATCATCACATCTAAAAATACAGACAATAGAAGTAATATAATGGCAAATATTATGGTTTTCTTGATGAACTTTTTCATAGTTAAAATTGAAAATAGATGAAATTGACGGTATTACCTCCAAATGCGAACAACCAGAATAATGTGGCAAAATAGAATCCATATCGAATGATTGGAGATTTTATGTACGATAAGTCGAAAGAATGTTGTTTTTCTCTTTGAATCCATTCGATAATTATCAGTATGATAATGTTTAATAATAATGCTGTTATACCAGATGTGTTAGGTCTTGAAAACAAACTATTATCACAAATTCCGCAAACATACTCCCAAGCCTGGCCAATGCTTTCAGCCCTGAAGATAATCCATCCGATGACAGCGAGGAAAAATGTCAGCAGCATCTGCCCAGCTTCCTTGAAAGTAGGCAGGACACGCCCAGCCGCCACAATGTCGGTGTGCTTGCGGTTCTTGCCAAGCAGAATGAGCGGCAGGAACAGAACCGCATGATAGGCTCCCCATGCAATGAAAGTCCAGTTGGCGCCATGCCAGAAACCGCTCAGCAGGAAAATGACGAAAGTGTTGCGAATCACCTTGGCCTTCGAGCAGCGGCTGCCGCCCAACGGAATATAGACGTAATCGCGGAACCAAGTCGTGAGCGAGATGTGCCACCTGCGCCAGAACTCGGCAATGTCGCGGCTGAAATACGGCACATTGAAATTGCGCATCAGCCTGATGCCAAACAGTTTTGCCGTACCAATGGCGATGTCGGAATAACCCGAAAAGTCGCCGTAAATCTGGAAAGTGAACAGGATGGCAGCCAAAAGCAATGTGCTGCCGCTTTGGTCTTGATAGGTGTTGAAAACCTGATCGACATAAACGGCGCAATTGTCAGCCACCACGATTTTCTTGAACAAGCCCCAAAGGATTTGCCTCATGCCATCGACGGCTTCGTTATAGTCGAATTTCCTTGGTTTCTCAAATTGCGGCAAGAGGTTCGTGGCTCGCTCGATGGGGCCAGCCACCAATTGAGGAAAGAAACTTACAAAAGCGAAAAACTGCACAATATCATGCGTTGCCTTCAGCTTGCCACGATAGACATCAATACTGTAGCTCAAGGCTTGGAAAGTGTAGAAACTGATGCCGACAGGCAAAATGATTTTCAGCAGCAGACCATCGGTCTTGCCATCGAGGAACAGGTTGGCAAAAGATGTAACGAAGAAATCGTAATACTTGAAAACGCCTAAAATCAGCAGGTTGAGGACAATGTTCAAGACGTTGATGGTCTTTGCCTTTTTCGGCGTTTCGCGGTATTTTTCAATCAGCAAACCGCTTCCCCAACTGCAAAAGGAGGTGAAAGCGATGAGGAACAAAAAACGCCAGTCCCACCAGCCGTAGAAGATGTAGGAAACGACGACGATGAACAGGTTCTGCAACTTCAGGTTCTTCTTGAACGCGAACCAATAGAGCAAAAACACTATGGGCAGAAATACTGCAAATTCTATGGAGTTGAATAACATGACAAAATACTTGAAATTGCTTGGAACACGCAGAAAATTCTGTGTGCAAAATTATTTCCCATAACTTGAAACTCAAAAAAACGCCATTGCAATCTTCACAACAAATCATTGCGATTTTTACAATGGTTCCCAAACGCAATCATGATTGCAAACTTTCAAGCATTCTTTTGCAAAAGCTGGTCGCCAACGACAAGCGAATATTCGTAACAGAAATTGAAATTCAAGGAGAGGGAAATGCGGCGCAAGAGATCCATGTCCATGGAAGGCTTTTTCAGGATGCGGTTGAAGTTGCCCGTGTCGCAATGCACCTTGCGGGCCAGCCACGCCTCGCTGCGTTCCTGCTCTTTCAGTTTCGCCTTTATCGCATTGCCTATGTGGTACTCTTCCGATTCCATCCTTTTGTTTTCCTTGCGTTATCATTGCAAAAATACAATTAGACGATTGTTTTCCGGTAATCTATCGTTGCAAAGTTTACAATGCTTCATTGCGTTATTTACAATGTTTTCTGCCTACAATGAAAAAGCGCAGGATTTGATTGTATAGTTTCCGAGGGCTATCACACCCTTCACATCAATACAATTTATGCCTGCGCCAACAAGCAAGCATCAACTTGTATTCTGTGATGTGATTGAAAGTGGTAGTTTCGGAAACTCACGAATAAAAGCTAACGCTAATTCAGTATGTCAAAATGATTATCTTTCTGTTTCTTTCTTTTATACCTTATTAATATGTGGTTTGTGTTTATTTGGCAAACGTAAGGTTTTATTGGTTTTGGAGGCAAAAAAATGTCACTTTTCACATTCCGCGAAACAAAAACTTTTCTATTTTTGCCGTAATATTTCTTAAAAACGTGCGAAAACAGCGTATTTAACATTGACTATACGTGAATTTATTCTATGAAACGCAAGGTTTACAGCAAGTTACTCGATTGGAAGCAAAGAAGAAAGGGCGAAGTGGCCATTTTGATTGACGGTCCACGATGTGTTGGGAAAAGTTACATTGCCCAGACATTTGGACAAAACGAATACAAATCCTACATTATAATCGATTTCAGCGATGACAATCCTCAAGTAAGGCAGATTTTCGACAAATACCTGAACGACTTGGACATGCTGTTTTCTTCCCTTTAGCTGCATTACCATACCACGCTTTACCAAAGAGAATCACTCATCATCTTCGATGAGATACAGTTTTATCCTAAAGCAAGAGCCTCCATCAAGCGTTTGGTTGCCGACCGAAGATACGACTACATTGAAACCGGCTCATTGGTCAGTATCAACAAGAATGTCAAGGACATACTGATTCCGTCCGAAGAACATCACATTGACATGAACCCGATGGATTTTGAGGAATTCCTTTGGGCAATGGGTAACGAAATGCTAATGCCGCATATTAAGGAATGTTTTGAAAAAAAGCAAGTCTTGGGGCCTATCCATCGTCAAGCCATGGAATATTTCAGGCAGTACCTCATTGTTGGCGGTATGCCGCAAGCCGTACTGAAATATGCGGAAAACCGAAATTTCATGGAAGTGGACGAGGTGAAACGCGAAATCCTGAAACTATACAGAGCCGACATCAGCAAATATGCTACTGGGTACGAAAGCAAAGTCACAAGCATTTTCGACAAAATCCCGGCGGCATTACAGCGTCATGAAAAGAAATTCCATTTGTCCGACATCAAATCGACAGCCAGATTCCGCGATTATGAAAGCTCGTTTTTCTGGCTACAGGAATCAAGAGTCGTCAACATTTGCCATGCTGCCACGGAACCAGGCGTTGGACTAAGAATGAAAATGGACGGAATGTCACTAAAATGCTACATGGCCGATACAGGATTGCTCATTTCCCATGCTTTCGACGAAAACGGCATCGTGCAAGAAGACATTTACCAGAAACTCCTATTAGACAAACTGGAAGTAAACAAAGGCATGTTGGTCGAAAACATCGTAGCACAAATGCTGCACGCATCCGAGCATCAACTTTATTTCTTCTCAAATTATTCACTGACAGACAGAGACGAAAGAATGGAAATCGATTTTCTCATTCGCAAAAGCACCATTACATCACGGCACAACATTTCACCCATCGAAGTCAAATCGGGCAATGGTTACAGTTTGTCATCGCTGACTAAATACATTAAGAAGTATGGCGAGCAATTGTCAACGCCATACGTTTTACACTCTTCCGACTTGTTTGAGAAAGATGGCATCTGCTACCTGCCACTTTACATGACACCTTTGCTGTAAGTTATTTCAGTTTCTCCACAATCGCCTCAATGCTAACGCCTTCGGCTTGGGCGGTGTAGTTGCGTAAGATGCGGTGGCGTAGCACTGGAACAGCCACTCTTTTGACATCTTCAATGTCGGGAGCGTATTTGCCGTTGAGCAAGGCGTTTGCCTTGGCACCTAATATGAGGTATTGCGAAGCTCGCGGACCTGCACCCCAACTCAGATAGCGGTTGGCCCATTCGTGCGCCTTGTCTGTTGACGGACGGGTAGAGGCAACAAGACTTACAGCATATTCATATACATTGTCGGAGACTGGAACTCGGCGTACAAGTTGTTGGAACCATGTTATCTCGTCGGATGTTATGACTGATTCGACTTTTGTCTCATGACCCATGGTGGTGTTTTTCACTATGTTAACTTCATCTTCGTATGATGGGTAGTCGAGAACTATATTGAACATAAAACGGTCAAGTTGGGCTTCAGGCAACGGGTATGTGCCTTCTTGTTCTATCGGGTTTTGTGTGGCAAGAACGAAGAAAGGTTCTTTTAGTTGGTATGTCTTGCCAGATACGGTGATTTGTTTTTCCTGCATGGCCTCAAGCAATGCGGCTTGTGTTTTGGGAGGTGTGCGGTTTATCTCGTCGGCGAGAATTATGTTGGCAAATATCGGGCCTTTCACAAACTTGAAGGCCCTGTTTTCGTCAAGTATCTCGGTGCCTACAATGTCAGAAGGCATAAGGTCGGGGGTGAACTGTATGCGGCTGAAACTTAATCCCAGTGCTTTGCCTATGGTGTCGATGAGCAAGGTCTTTGCCAAGCCTGGAACGCCAACAAGCAAAACGTGACCTCGGCAGAAAATGGAGAGTAATGTGTCGTGTATCACTTCATCTTGTCCTACAATAACTTTGCCTGCCTCGGACTTAAGTTGTCTGTATTTCTCGACAAGAGCCTTGGCTCCTTCAACATCAGTTGGGTACATAATGAAAATGCTTGTTGTTTGTTATTTATTTAAAGTCCCACGAATAGCGGAAATCGCAGTCTTTGTAGTCTTCGTCAACGTGGACGTATGCTCTGTTGGCTCTTGCCCTAACCCATTTCTCTATGGCGTTTTGTTTCTTTAACTGCAGGGCGGCCGACTGTATCATGTCATAATCTTGGTTTATGTTTGCCCTGTGGGCTTCAATACGATTTTTCACCATTACTATTCTGAATGCATCCTTGTTGTCGTTGGTGGTCATTGGGACTGGGTCGCTTATCTCACCATCCTCAAGTCGATTGATAACAAAAGAGAGGTTCTTGTATTCGTTATAGTAAGGTTCCATCTCTTGCATTTCTTGTATGCTCATCATATTGGCTCCTGTAGCCAGGTTGACAATGTGTCCACCGTTGTTGCGGGTGTCGTCGTCACTGAATTTTTTGCAGGCTTCCTCAAAGGTGATGTTCCCTTTGCGTATTTGGTTTACAATCGAGTCAAGTTGGTTTTGTGCAGCCTCAAGCGATTCAACCGAGACCTTCGCTGACATGAGTATGTGGCGGCAGTTGACCATATTGTCGCGTTTTTCTATAAGTTGTATTATGTGGAAACCAAACTCAGTCTCTACTACCTCTGAAATTTCTCCTTCGCGCAGTCCGAATGCTGCTGTTTCAAACTCTTGTGCAAATTCGCCTTTGCCCGTAAATCCTAATTCGCCACCTTTTGAGGCTGACCCAGGGTCTTCTGAATAGAGTACGGCCATTGTCGAGAAACTTTCGCCGTCAAGAATACGTCTTCTGATCTGGTATAATTTTTCTTTGATGGCCAACTTCTCGTCAATGCTGATGGGGGGCCGCTTGACAATTTCCACTACCTCATATTTTGTGTTGACCATAGGCAAACTGTCTGTAGGAATAGAATTGTAAAAGGCTCTCACTTCAGACGGCGTCACTAGTATATCCTTTGAAATGTCGTTTTCTACTTGTTCCTGAATCAGATGCTCTTGCACTGGTTGGCGCAAGTCTTCCTTGATTTCGCTCATTGTCTTGCCAAAATAGGTCTCAAGATTTTCTTTTGAACCTGTGCGTGATACAAGCATATTGATACGCCTTTCAATCTCATCCTCAACTTGATCGTTGCTGACAGTGATGCTGTCCATCTCGGCTTGGTTAAGAAGCAGTTTCTGAAACATCATGTCCTCAAGGATTTGGCATTGTAGCGAGCGTGCTGTGCCAGAAACGGATCCTTGCATGCGCAACTGAAGGTATTGTACTTCAATGTCTGACTGAAGAATTATGTTCTTGCCCACTATGGCAGCAACCTTGTCAATGGGTATCGACTTGTTGCTTTGTGCCATCGACGGTAATGCCATTGTTATGACTATGGACAGATAGATGAGTTTTTTAAGTGTGTTCATATCAATAAACTTCAAAAGCGTTTTCTTTTATTGCTTGGTTGTACAGGTCTGTGTTCATTTGTCGTATTAGTTCTTGTTTGCGTTTGAGCAGGATGAGGGACCTTATGTTGTCAAACTCCACTTCAAGCGGCGACACATCGTCTTGCAGAAGGTAGTCTTCAAAACGTATCATTATGGTTTTGTCATCGTCTTCAAAACTCACAAACTTGTTCTTCTTGAAGAAACTTTGGGAATTGTATATCTCTATGGGTATTAGTGACAGAAAATCTTCAAGGCACACCCATGAGTCTATCTCAGATGAAAACAGCACGGCTTCTTTTTCTGCCATGTCGTTAAACTCTTGTATCATCAGGGTGTCTCTGTCGCTGAGCAGCTCGTGAATCTTCTTGATGCTTTTTGACGAGGAGTTGACAACGGCGTATGCAACTCTTACCATATCATGTCGTAGGTGGAAGTTGTCCTTGTTAAGTTCGTAATATTGTTCTATCTCATTGTCGGATACAACTGTGTCAAGTTTCTGTTCTATAATCTGTGTCTCAAAGGCATATACCACCAAAGAGTTTCGGTATGTGTTGAGTTCTTTGCTGAAATCAAGTTGGTCGTTGTCCAGGCTATGTTCGGCTTGATGCAGAAGTATCTGTTGTGTTATCCAGTTGTTGACAAAGTTGTTCACGCGCTCAATGCTATCGGCGGGGCTCATCTCTGATGTGGTGACGCCCGACAGATCCGATTCGTATAGTTTCTTGTCGTAGCACTTGGCCACAAGAAGTCCTTTCTCGTTGCTTGTTTCAAAACACGAGGTCGCGACAAGAGCCAATAGGCATATTACGAATAGGCGTGAAAGTCTCATTTATATTTGTCTTTGACTTTTTTAAGCACCTTCTGGTTAACACTGAAATTGTATTTTTTGCGCAACTCATTGACCCATTCTTTTTCGAGTTCGACTTGGTAGTCTGACATTACAATGCCTTTTGCTTCACGCAGTGTCTTTTCCTCGGGGTCGCGCAAATCGAGTATTTTAACTATAACGGTGGTGTTGTCAACTGTTGATTTTATTTCGTTCTCAACACCTTTTTTCCACTCGGTTTGGTCAACAAATTTGTTTTCGCCTTTCTCGAAGAACGTCTTGTGAACGGAAACGCGTTTTATTGTTGAATCGCCATAAATGGTGTTGCGCAGGCTGTCGGCAGGTATGGTAGCAATAAGATGCTTCACTTTGTCGAGCATTTCGGGTTTTACTACTGTCACTACTAATGCCTCAACGCGGTTGCCCCACATGTATTTTGATGAGTGGTGCGCATGGAATTCCTTGAGTCCAATGGTGTCTTTTGCAGCCTTCTCCCACACTTGTTTCTCCATGAGGTCGAATAGTAGTATGCCATCGCGATATTCTTGAATAACCTGCTTGAATTCCGGGTATCTCTCTTCCAAATGGTTGTCGGCATAGTTGAGAACTTGTTGGTCGCAATATGTATCGTAGAGTTGGTATGCATAGACCTGCGGCTTTATGTTAGGCTGCTTCTTGCCTATTTCGTTTATGAAAGCCACGAAGTCGCCAATGGTGCTTGTTGCATCGCCTATGCTGAACAATGGGGCTGTGGAATTTGTGCCTGCAGGCAAAGTGTATTTGCCTTTAAGCAGTGAAGAGTCCACATTTGACATGAACTTTTCAAGGTTGTCATCGTTTTGTTTGAATTTGTATTCTTTTTTAATCTGTTCGATAACAACTTGTTCCGATTTCTTTGATCGCATATCGCGTTCAACACGTTTTTCCAGGTCTTTCTTTTCGTTCTCGAATGTGCCTGGTTGTGTCGTGGATATGAGTTTTATGATATGGAAACCGAAGTTTGTCCTTACAGGTTCTGATATCTCGCCAGGTTTAAGTGACTTTATTGTTTCAATAAACTCAGGCACTATTCTGTTAACGGTGATGTTGCTCAGTTGGCCGTTTTGGTTCACTGTGCCTTTGTCTTCTGAATATTTTGTCACGGCTTCATTCCAATTTTTGCCGTTTTTTTGTTTGAGTTCCTTGTAGATGTTTTCGGCTTTCTTTTTGATGGCTTCAACTTCTTCGTCAGGAGTGTCGGATGCTACAGGCAGGAAAATGTGTGCGGCTTGGGTCACTCCTATAGATGGAGTCTTGCTCGCCACTTTGATGATATGGTATCCATAATCGGTGCGAATGGGCATTGATATGTCACCTTCCTTGGTGTTGTATGCTCCGGTCTCGAAAGGATATATCATGTCGAATACGGTGAAGTAACCAAGGTCGCCGCGGTTCCCTTTGTGGGCAGGACGTGTGTTTGTTGCTGGAATGTCTTTTGCCGATGGGTCTTCAGAATAGCGAACAGCCAACTCACCGAAGTCTTCGCCCTTGAGTGCGCGTTTGCGCAGATCCATGGCTTTGTTGTAGGCCTTGAGCGTGTCTGATGGAAGGGCATGCTTGTCGCAGAATATGAGTATGTGTGAAGCTCTGATGTCATAGTGCTTGCGATCGTATGCTTCTTTTACGACCTCTTCGCTGATGGTCTCGTTGGTGAAGTAGGGCTTCGCAAGTTGTTTGCGATACTCTTCAAATTCATTGCGGAAGTGCTCGGTGGTGTCAAGTTTCATGTCGGTGGCTTCCTTTACTTTGAGGCGGAAGTTGATGAACATGTCGAGATACTCGTCAACGGTCTTTTTCTCAACCACGTTGTTCTTAAGGTTGTTTTTGGCGTATATGTCGCAGAATTCCTTTGCTGTGACATCATCGCCAGCAATGTTAATAAGCACTTTCTTGTCGAGGCTTGACTGTGCGTTGAGGCTTGTTGACATTAATGTCACTGCTATAGCGGCCATCAAGAGTTTTGTGATATTTATTTTCATCTCATGTTTTTTTTGGGTCTTTATATTTTAAGTTTTCCTTCAATGTCAATACCTTGGCCAAACAAGGTTATTTTTTGAACGTCTATCTTTTCAAACACAAGCTTGGCTTGTTCAATCTTTGCCAAGTGGATTGTGATGTTGCCTGCCTCTTTCTCTTCGATAAGGCCTTCCGGGATCTTGTCGCCTACTATCATGAGTGCGCTGCTGACCATCATTTGGTCGTGGCTGTTGGCATAGCCAAGATAAAGGTCGCTGCCTGACATGCCTTTTATTTCAAGATCGACACTGATTTTTTTCTTTATGAACTTTATGCCCAACTCGTAGTTTATTCGCAAGGTGTGGTCGTTGACGGATTCAAACGATATTGGTTGTTTTACTTTCTCGTCAATGATGTTTTTGATTTCGTTGAATGGAACTGACAGCTTCATTTTCTTAGTGTTTTTTTTCTTGTTTTTGTATGTATATTCATATCAACAAAGCGTTGGAAGATAACCAACGCTTTGTAAAGGTGTTTTATTGTAATATGTCTTTAGTTTTAGCCACGTTTGCTATAGTTTGGAGCCTCTTGGGTTATTGTCACATCGTGTGGATGGCTTTCAAGTATGCCAGAGTTCGTTATTCTTATGAATTTTGCTTTTTTGAGGTCTTCTATTGTTCTCGACCCGGTGTATCCCATTCCAGAGCGCAGTCCGCCAACCATCTGGTAAACTACTTCTGACAGGGAACCTTTGTATGGCACGCGACCTGCAATGCCTTCTGGCACAAGCTTCTTCACATCGTCTTCCATATCTTGGAAATAACGGTCCTTTGACCCGTTCTGCATGGCCTCGAGCGAACCCATGCCGCGGTATGTCTTGAACTTGCGTCCTTCGTAGATTATGGTGTCGCCTGGCGACTCGTCCACACCGGCGAATAGCGACCCCGCCATTATTGATGACGCACCTGCTGCTATGGCTTTGACAATGTCGCCTGTGTAGCGTATGCCACCATCGGCTATGATGGGAACGTCTTTGCCTTCTATCGCTTTAGCTACATCCATTACCGCAGTGAGTTGTGGTACTCCGATGCCTGCCACAACGCGTGTGGTGCATATTGAACCAGGGCCTATTCCTACCTTTATTGCCGATGCTCCAGCCTCCACAAGTGCAAGTGCAGCTTCACCTGTTGCAACGTTGCCTGCCACTATGTCAATGTTCTGATAGCGCTCGCTGAGCATCTTAACCATGTTGATGACACCTTGCGAGTGACCATGGGCTGTGTCAACAACGAGGGCATCAACACCGGCTTCTACCAAAGATGTAGCCCGTTCAAGGGTGTTGGCTGCTATACCAACAGCAGCGGCTACACGCAACCTGCCCCTGCTGTCTTTGCATGCGTTGGGTCGCGCTTTTATCTTGATGATGTCCTTATAGGTGATAAGGCCTATAAGCTTGTTGTTTTTGTCAACAACGGGCAATTTTTCAATCTTGTATTGTTGGAGTATGTCGGCAGCGTGGTCGAAATCGGTGAGTTCGGTTGTGGTTATTATGTTGTCCTTTGTCATAACTTCGGTTATGGGACGTTCAAGACCTCGCTCAAAACGCAAGTCACGGTTGGTGACAATGCCCACAAGCAGTCCCGAAGCATCTACAACGGGAATGCCGCCTATGCTGTATTCTTTCATCATGTTTAGGGCATCGCGAACCTTGGCGTTGACATTGATGGTGACGGGGTCGGTAATCATGCCATTCTCGGCACGCTTCACTTTACGAACCTCAGAGGCTTGCTTGCCAATGGACATGTTCTTGTGAAGTACACCTATACCGCCTTCTTGGGCAATGGCAATGGCCATGCGTGACTCTGTCACTGTATCCATTCCTGCCGAAACAATAGGTATGTTAAGATTTATGTTTCGTGAGAAGCGCGTCTTCAAGGATGTTTCGCGCGGCAAGACATCACTATAGGAAGGCACCAACAATACATCATCGTAGGTTAAGCCTTCGCCAACAAATTTATCGTTATCAGACAACATGACTAAATAGGTTTTATTGGCTTGCAAAGATAATGTTTTTTTTTCTTACCTTGATTATAGAAGCCGATGATTTTTTTTTCTGATTGATTTTTTTCCTTGGGTTTGTTAAAGAATATGTCTTCTCCGAAAGAAAAAAACAATCTTATTTTTTGTCACCTCTGAAAAACTCCTATTTTTGCATACGGAACATTAAACTGTCTGGTTGTGAAAAAGATATTTGTTATTTTCTTGCTCATAATGGTGCTGTTCAAACTGTCAACGGCTCAGAATGGCTTGTTTGTCAATGATTTTGAACAAAAAGACAGCTTTGGGCCATGGACCAAAGTCATAGCCAGATACGATACCTCAGCATACAACGGCAATTTCGTCTGTCGCGTAGAAGCATCCCATGAATACGGTTTTGGCGTATCCATTCGTACAACAGACAACCTTAAACGACAGAATCTGAACATATCATTCGAGGCCGCTTATCGTTTCAATGACTCTGACCCTGACGCATCTGTTGTGATGAGTGTTGACAATAGTTCCATAAATTGTTACTGGAATAAATACCCCATATCGGGAGGAAAGAAAGGCGAATGGTTTAAAAGTGGCTTCAATACGATGATTCCAGCCGATTATATGCCTGAAGGTACGGTGATTAAGATTTATGTATTGAATCATCAGGGGCAGGAGATAGATATTGACGACGCCAGAGTGGAGATAGAGACTGCTCCAATGCCACGTTTTCTGCCAAAGCACCAAAACACATTGCCTCTTGGAAATGGTAAAGCCGTCGTGCAAAACTCTAATTATGGAGTTTCGTATTTCCCCCGTAATAAGGCCCTGACAATAACCAATGCCAACAGCATTCCGCTTACCAAAGGTATATACACGGTGACGGAAGCTATAATAGCTTCTGATACCATGACATTTATAGGCGACAAATGGGTTAAGGGCAGCGATGGGACTTGGATATGCAGAACACCTGTTGGCTTGACAAAAGTCAAATTTGTTGAGGCCAGCCCCAACCAGCTTTCCATTGCTGCTGAAAATGCCTACAACTTCGACATGCTCATTGCAAGACAGGCTCTTGTTGTGCCTTTTAATGCTGACGAAATGGAAGTTTATCGAACTAATTGTTTGACCGATACAATTTTCTTTCAAGATTGTTATTATCTGGCCGATAAAGGTTTCACCATCGGCAAGGGCGAAAACAGTATCAGTACTTGCCACAATAGTTCGGTCGGCTCAATTCAATTTGACGCAGTTAATCGCACTGCCTATTTCAATGCTGACTATTGGCGAGACCATCCTTTAATACACTATCCTCTTGACGACGATACCTTGAATTATTTTGTTGACATTTCCTGTCGGCAAGTTGGTGCAGAAAGTGTTATAAAGTCGAATTTTGACTTGTTTATAGGCATTGACTCAAAATGTCTTCCCGTTTTTATGCCAACTTTCGGTGGATATGATGCTGCCATAATCTTTACTGAGCATGCCGACTGGACTGACATACGTACTCAACGAGCCGTGCTTTTTGGCAACGAAAATATTAAAAGTGCCGACAGCGCCGTAGGTGGTTTTGTCTATTACAATGTGCCTGTCACAAAAAGTGTTTTTTATAACAATCCTGAAGGTATTACAAATGAGGGGCGAAGCGAAGGGGTCTTTGTCAGCGAACAGGCTACACTTATGGGAAAAGATGAGTTCCTGAAGACCATAGAACAGTTACATGAACTGGGATTTGACATCTGTTTGCATACTCCAGAACAGAACACTACATGCGGCAACAACATGGACGAAGCTCTTGATTTCATGCAAAGGCATTTCAACTCTGTGTGTTGGATTGACCATGGCTACAACAACACCTCACAACACAATAGGGAGAACCTTTTGTGCGACGCCTTGCTTCCCGATGGCGGATGCTATTCGTTGCCACTATGGAATAAATACGGCATACGATATCTGTGGAATGCGTATTATGAGGAGAATCCTATGCCGCAATATGATTTTGACTGCAACTTTAAGCAACCCTACCCTGGATATGGCGATGCCTTGCCTAGACCTCAAGTGACAACATTGCCCAATGGCGACACAACGCTGCTGTTGTGGTCAACATCTTCTACGTTTGAAACAAATAGCGACAGTGGATGGGACTATTTCTTCTCGCGTGAACGTCTTGAGAGGCTGTCTCTTAATCATGATGTGCATATCACGCATGTTTATCCTGCTTGGGTGCTTCAGGAAAGGTCGTGTTGGGAATATGTTGCCGACAGTGTCATTACTGCAAGAAAAGGATTCAACAGAGCACTTGCACGCATAAGCGAATTGCGAACGGAGTGCCGCCTAAATGCCATAACAATAGCAGAGCATCTCCGATATGTTGAGGCTGTTGGCAAAATCAAATATGGGTTAGTAGATAGAAACCATGTCACACTATTCAATTCTGGAAATGACGTAAAAGGTGTGTCATTGCTGTTTGCCGAGACACCTGACTTTGGTGGCAAGGAGATAGAGACACGCAACACTATCGATGGTTCCGTCGTGGTATGGTTTGATATGTATAAAAATGAGACAATAACAATAAAATACAGAAAATGAAACGCATTTCAATATTTGTGTCGGGCAATGGCACAAATCTTCAGCGCATTGCTGAGTATTTCGCTCCAAGACAAGACGTAGAGATTGCCAATGTGGTGTGCAACAATCCAAAGGCATATTCAATTGAACGCGCAAAGAAACTTGGTTTGGCTTTGCGTATGATAGACAGGGAAGAGTTCAAGAGCCAGGCTTTTGTTGAAGAGATGAGCACTTCCAATATTGACTTGATAGTTTTGGCAGGCTTCCTATGGAAAATACCAGAAAATCTTGTTAGGGCTTTCCCTCACAAGATAATCAACATACATCCAGCATTGCTTCCAAAGTATGGCGGCAAGGGATTCTATGGCGAGCATGTGCACGAGGCCGTGGTTAAGGCAGGCGAACCTGTGTCTGGCATAACAATCCATTATGTTGACGAGGTTTACGACAATGGCGAGACTATTTTCCAAGCTACCGTAAAACTCGATCCCCATGAGACGGCTGACAGTCTCGCCTCCAAGATTCATGTTTTGGAGCAACAACATTTTCCAATTGTGATAGATAGCATTTTGTTCAAAAAATAGGGCAAAAAGTAATCTATAAAATGTTTTTTGCAGAAAAAATTTTGTTTTAAAGAAAAACTGCCTACATTTGCAATTAAAATAAGGAGCGCAGCCGAAAATCCTTTAAAAAATAGACACAAAAAAATTATTACTATGGTATTAAAAGAGAGTGATTTACAATTCAGCACTTACGAATACCTCAAGGAGGCAGGTATATTGGGTTTCTATCCCTTTATCAGTGGTGCTAACAATGCAACGGTGATCGAGTTCCCAAAAACGATTGCCCGTGACGGGAAACGTTACAAGGTTACATACATCTCGGTATATGCCGACTTGGCTAAATGCACTAAGCTTGAAGAAGTCCGTATTCCAAAAGAACTTATATCGGAGGTGCAAGTGCCTAATGGTGTGAAAGTGACCTTTATTGACTGAAGATTTTAATGTTTAACCAAGAAAATTGAAAGAAACATGAATTTTACACAGCAGTTTGTGGCTATGACAATGGCTACACTCAACATTGACGGAAGAACGGAAGAAATAGAATATCTGACCATAAGAAACACCGCCAAAAACATTGGTCTTGACCATGACGAGGTTGAAGAGGCCATTAAGTCTGAGATGGAGAAGCCTACAATGCTTCACAAAGTCAATACATCAAAATTGTCGTATGAGGAGAAACTACAGATACTTGAAGCATGTGTTCTGGTGGCTCTTTGCGACAAGGAATTGGCCATGAAGGAAGTCGCTATTCTCAATATCATCGCACGCAGCATGGCCTTGCAAGAAGAATTGGTGACACTCTATATTGCCAAGTATGTCCAAGGCGACCGTAGCATGGTCATCGAAGGAATGTAAAAATCTAATGCATCATGGCTTCGTAGCCAGGTTTTTCTTAAATTAAAAATCCGAGTCAAGCTCGGATTTTTTGTTTTTGTCATTCAGCCGGACTTGTGCCTTTTTTCTTGCCGGTCATTAGTTTTCTCCAACTAAATATAAGCAAGGCTATTGTCGCAGCTGCACTGACCATGGTTAAAGCAGTGCCTGTAGTGCCTATCTCCTCCACTTCAATGTCTATATGGCCTTTATGGGCAAGAAACATTATAACTACTGTTGTCGCATTGTTGATGAAGTGCATTAGAATGGATGGCCAAAGTGATTTTGACATATATGCCATATATCCCAACAATAGTCCGAGAACAAAACGTGGTACTAAACCGTAGAATTGGAAGTGAATTGCCGAAAATACCAGGGCTCCTATTACTATGCCCACATGGCTATTGCGACATACCTTGACAAGCCAAGGCTGCAACACACCGCGGAATGTCATCTCTTCGCCTAAAGCAGCTATGAGTGCTATAACAATGATATTTGCAAACAAACCTCCTATGGTGTCGGTGTTTAGCATCTTTTCTGTTTCTTCTTTTGCAATGTCTTCCATTTGCCGTATTATCGCTTCAAGGTCTTTGAGCGACTCTGGCAGCCTCATTGCCTCGTTCCATTCTGTAAGTTTGCTCACAAAAGGAATGCTAACCGCTATTAGTATTGCTGCCGTGAGATATATAAATGGTTTTGTATGGCGAAGACCCAATTCGGATAGAGGTTTGCTGCGAGTAAGTAGGAAATGGCAAATGGGCGGCATGACAAACATGCACAATGCACTTAGACCTTGCGCCAAACGCATAGCTCCGGGTGTGTCGCCTTTAAGATGCATTATCCCGACTGTTATTGCGTACCCTATTGCAGTCCAAAAAATTACAATGAATATGAAAAGAAAAAATTTGAAGGCAGAACTTTTGTCGTGAAATATCGGTCTGGGTTCCATAATTTGTTTGTTTGGTTTGCAAATATATGGATTTTTTGAACTTGCTGTTTTTTTTGGGGTATTTAGCCCGCTAAAATTTAGTTAAAAGTTGACAATTTGTGAGTTTAAACTTCATTTTCTCTTGTTTTATGGATGCTGGCTATATATTCAACTCTTTCATTAATTTTTATTCTCTACATGGGCCTTTCCCATTTGCAACAAATTGTGCGCCGTCCGGCTCCATTGTCCATTTTATTTGTTTATGAATGTTGTTTGTTATCGTGCAAATTTACTATTTTTGCCCTGCAAATCTGATGTGGCGCAGTTCGCGCTGCAAATCTAAGGTTTGCAAAGTGAAGCAACCTTTTCGTTTTGCGATGGCCTATATGAGAATTGGAAATATAGAATTTGACCGCTACCCTCTTTTTTTGGCACCTATGGAGGACGTTACCGATCCTCCGTTTCGCTGTTTGTGCAAGGAGTTCGGTGCTGATATGGTATATTCTGAGTTTATATCTGCCGATGGACTTATTCGCGATGCCGACAAGAGCGTTAAAAAACTCGATTTTGCCGACTTCGAGCGTCCCTTTGGAGTACAGATTTTTGGCAATGCCATTGAACCAATGGTTGCGGCGGCACGTTATGCCGAGTTAAACCATCCAGATGTTATTGACATTAATTTCGGTTGCCCTGTAAAAAAGGTGGCCTCAAAAGGTGCAGGTTCGGGCATTATGAATGATATACCTAAGATGGTGGCAATAACAAAAGCTGTTGTGGAAGCGGTGAAGGTGCCAGTCACTGTGAAAACACGCTTGGGTTACGATGATAGCCATCGTGAAATAGTCAGTGTCGCCGAAAGACTTCAGGATGTAGGCATAGCAGCCATTACCATTCATGGACGTTTGAGAACAACCAAATATAGCGAGCCAGCCGACTGGACTTTGATAGGCGAGGTGAAAAACAATCCTCGTATGTCTATACCTGTAATCGGTAACGGTGACATTGTTGATGGCCCATCGGCTAAACACTTCATGGATTCATTTGGCGTTGACGGACTGATGATAGGACGTGCCAGTTACGGCAACCCTTGGGTGTTTGCCGAGATAAGGCATTATCTTGAATCTGGATGCAATCTGCCTCAACCTACCATAAGTCAGCGAGTCGAGGTGGCAAAGAGACACCTGAATAGCGAAGCTGAATGGAAAGGCGAGAGGCAGGCTGTGTTGGAAATTCGCAAGCACTGGAGCTGTTATTTTAAAGGAATGTCCAATTTCAAACCATATCGCATTAGACTTATGCAAGCCGCTTCCATTATGGAGGTCAATGAGATCCTTGATGAGATTTGCAGGTCTTTCTGAGGCTGGTACAGTTCAGAATCCTTTGTACCTAAAAACAACACAGTCACGAAGAATCTGTTCCCCCATGACTGTGTCATAATGTCTTAAATCATTCAATCAGAATCGGGCAACAATAGGTATCACCCTTTCTGGCCCGAATGCTTTTGGCGACACTCTAAGTATGGGTGCCACTTGTTGGCGTTTGAACTCGTTGCGGTTCACCATGCCTATTGTCTTTTTTACGACAGCAGGGTCGAAACCTTGTGCAATAATGGCATCGGCTGGTTGAGAACATTCAATATATTGGAACAGTATCTTGTCGAGAATGTCATAGTCGGGCAAGCTGTCGCTATCTTTTTGGTTGGGACGAAGTTCTGCAGAAGGGGCCTTGTTTATGGTGTGCCATGGTATGATTTCCTCTTCGCTGTTTATGTAGCGTGCCAAGTCGAAGGCTTCGCTTTTGTAAACATCGCCTATCACGGATATGCCTCCGCACATGTCTCCGTAAAGGGTGCCATAACCTACTGCGGCTTCCGACTTGTTGCTGGTGTTGAGCAAGATGTTGCCGAATTTGTTGCTGACAGCCATCAGTACTACACCGCGTATGCGTGCTTGAAGGTTCTCCTCGGTGACGTCGAAGTCCCGGCCTGAGAAAATGTCTTTCAGTGAATCTTCAAATATGTCGTACATGGGTTTGATTGGTACAGTGTCATAGCGAATGCCAAGTTTCTCGGATAGTGAAACAGCGTCGTTTACGGAGTGGTCGGTCGAAAACTGTGAGGGTAGTAACACCACACGCACATTTTCGGCACCTATTGCTTTGACGGCAAAATATGTCACCAAAGCCGAGTCAAGACCGCCTGATAGACCTATGACAGCTGATTTGAATCCCATTTTAGCAAAATAGTCTTTTACGCCTAGTGTTATTGCGTCGTGAATGAGGGCTATCTTCGATGGTATGGTCATATTGTCTGAGGCAGGCATATACGTATATAGGGTCTCGGCATCTATAGTCTTGACATCCTCTTTGAAGAAAGGAAGAGCTGAGTCAACATGCCCATTTGCGGCCATTGCCAGAGAGCCTCCGTCATAGATGACGTTGGTGTTTGAGCCAACTTGGTTTACTGAGACTACGGGAATCTCGTGTTTTAATACTGTTTGGCATAATGTTTTGCGTCGTTTTTCGGGCATGGTGTAGTCGAAAGGTGAGGCACTTAGGTTGATGATGAGGTTAGGGTGTAATTTAAGCATCTCATCGACTCTGTTTTGCATCAACAGATCGTCGTCGCTTTGGTTGGCAAGGTCGTCGCCTATGGTGACTGCGATACGGAAGTTGTCAATCTCAAGCAATGTGTCGTTGTCGTATGATGGAGTGAAATGTTTGCGCTCGTCGTATAATGGATTGGCACTTAGTTGCTTTTTCTTGAATATTTGGCGTTGTCCTTTGTGCATGAAGACAGCGCAGTTGTATAGTTTGCGTCCTGTCTCGGTTTCTTCGGCGAGAGCACATCCTACCAGCATGGGCATGTCGGGACATTGTTGGGCAAGCCATGAAAGAGAGTTCTCGTTTTTTGTGGCGAAGTCGTCGAACTCCATGCAATCGTATGGGAAGTGGCCTGACAAAGCCAGCTCGGAAAATACTATCAAGTTGGCATCAGACGACTTGCGAACAGCCTCGACCATTTTGGCGGCGTTGCCTTCAAAGTCGCCTATTTTGTAATTTAGTTGTGCTAATGCTATCTTCATGCCTTAGGATACTACTAGAACATTATTCCAAACTCAATTCCTATGCCATAGGCATGAACATCGAGTCTGTCATTTTCAAGGCGTTCGTATTTGTAATTGTTTGGTTCGTCGCCAAATGAGTTTCTTTTGTATTTGAGTGACATGGCGTTAAGTATGTTGCCATTGAATATGAGGCGAGCAAATGCGCGTGTGTCGCCGTTGATGGCATATTCTGCTCCACCGGCTATTATGTATTTTACAGTCACTGGGTTATATTGTTCTCTGACGTTGATGAACTCGGCTTCTTTCTCGTCTTTTGGATACGTGTATTCGTCATCAAGTATGTCGTATGTGAAGATGTCTTTTGCCGAGACTTTGCAGCGGACACCTATTGATGCACCTATCTCGCCGAAGAAACGCCAGTCGCCAAACTCGTTTGTACGCATCTTTAACATTACGGGAATCTCAACGTATGTGCCACGCATTGTACGGTTCACCTCTCCTGTAATGGAATCGATGTTTAAGCCTGTGATACGGTCAGGCACCATGCGAGCTTCTTCATATATGTATCTGTTGCGTAGGAAGTCAAGGTTTATGCCTGTCTCGATAGCGTAGTTCTCAACAAAATAGAATTCTGCAACAAAACCGAGGTTGAAGCCAGCTTTTACCTTGTCGTTTTTGACAGTCTTAGTGCTTGAGCCTGCCCATTGCATATTGGGGCCGAATTTGAGGCCGAAGTTGAAAGGTTTGTACTGAGCTGAAGCTGTTAGTGATACAAACAGCATTAGAGCTGCGATGATGAAGTTTTTTTTCATAGTCATTTTCTTCTGTTTTTATTTGTATTCAAAGGAGATGTTATTCTGGCACCAAGGTATTCCCTGTTGAGCCTTGCTATGTTACTTGTCGAGATGTGTTTGGGGCACACTGCTTGACATGCGTATGTGTTGGTGCAGTTGCCAAAGCCTAGTTCGTCCATCTTGGCTACCATGGCTTGTACGCGTTGTTTAGCCTCGGGCTTGCCTTGCGGCAGCAGTGCAAATTGCGACACTTTGGCTGCAACAAAAAGCATGGCACTTGAGTTCTTGCATGCAGCAACACAAGCGCCACAGCCTATGCAGGCTGCAGCGTCCATGGCCATGTCAGCATCTTGTTTGGGTATGAGTATGGCATTGCCGTCTGGCACCCCGCCGGTGTGGCATGAAACATAACCTCCGGCTTGTATTATCTTGTCGAAAGCTGAACGGTCAACGGTAAGGTCTTTTATTATAGGAAAGGCTTTTGACCTAAAAGGTTCAACAACTATTGTTTCACCATCTTTGAAGTTGCGCATATAGAGTTGGCATGTGGTAGTGCCTTCGCCTTTGCCGTGAGGTCGTCCGTTGATAAACAGACTACATGCTCCGCATATTCCCTCGCGGCAGTCGTGGTCGAAATAGACAGGGGCTTTGCCTTCAACAACCAGGCGTTCGTTAAGGGTGTCGAGCATCTCAAGGAATGACATGTCCGGGCTTATGCCGTCGATTTTGTATTCTACAAGTTCTCCTTTAGCAGTTCTGCTTGCCTGGCGCCATATCTTTAGTGTGAAATTCATGCAGTTGTGCCGTTAGTGTTCTATCAAACTGCAAAAGTACTAATTTTAATCTAATTTTGGTAGAAAAAAGAATCTTTTGGCGGAAAAAATGATGTTTGTCTGGTCGTGTATCTATTCAAAGACAAAAAAACGTAGAGATGCGTATTCACCTCTACGTTTTTGAATCATAAATTTCTCTATGCTTATTTTGTAACTCTCTCAAGCCATTTCACCATGCCCAGCATGACTGACATTGAGACGATGCACACAGCGAAGAATACTGTCCAGCATATCCATATTGGCCATGCATTGTACATGACAGGGCCGAGGAATATGAATAGGTTGCCAATGGCTGTTGCAGCAAGCCACAATCCTTGGCACAGACCCACCATGTGGCGAGGTGCCACTTTTGACACGAAAGAAAGACCAAGAGGTGAGATGAACAACTCGGCCACAGTGAGGAAGAAGTAGATTACGAACATGACCCAATAGCCCGATTTGTGAAGTCCGGCAGCAGCCATTGCTTCATTGTCCATAGCACGGAAATCGGTGCCTGACGGATAGTTGTTTGCAAGCGAGAACACCATCAAGAAGAGATAGGCGAGACCTGCTATCAGCATGCCAAGTGCAATTTTGCGTGGAGTGGAAACAGCTTTGCCTTTGCGGGCTAGTGTTGCGAATATGCCCATGATAAGAGGTGTAAGTATGATCACGAATAGTGGGTTGAGTGCCTGCCATATCTCAGGAGCAATTTGGTCTGAGTTGACAAAGTCGCGGGCGAAGACCGACAACGACTGCCCGTTTTGGTGGAATGAGAGCCAGAAGAAAATTGCTATGCCCAACACTGCGAACAAGGCGGCCATACGCTGTTTGATTTCTTTTGCCATTGCGGTTTTCTCCTCAGCAGTGTAATTTGATGTTTCAGCGGCCAGCTTCTTGGCAGGTTGTGGGAATTTCTTCTTCTGTGTGAAGAATATTATCAACGATATAAGCATTGCTATCATTGAGGCTATGAATGCGAAGTGAATGCCTTGGTTATAGACTTCGATATAGTCTGAACTGAATTGCATGAGGTTCTCAGCACGGCCACCGTCTATGAGTGATGCAGACATTGTCTCGGTGAATTTGTTTGTCTCAATGCCATCTGTCAGATATTGGTGGCAGAGAGCAGGCATGTCGGCGTTATATACGAAGTTGTGTATCTTGAGCCACCAGGTGCGTAGCATTGGCGCTACGAAAGGAGCTATCACGCCGCCTATGTTTATGAATACGTAAAATATCTGGAAACCACTGTCGCGTTTGTCTTTTGCTTCAGCAAGTGCCTCAGGACCTTTCTTTGCAGCTTCTGCCTCAAAGTTGTCATACATTTGACCTACGAGAGCCTGGAGGTTGCCTTTGAAAAGACCGTTGCCAAATGCGATGAAGAGCAATGCCACGCATGTGAAGATGAGGATAGTCCACCAATTACCGTTGCCGTCGGCAATGAGACCTTCAGCATTCCTGCTGAACAACGGTATGGCAAGTGCCACATATCCTACAGCCATAATGATTAGTCCCCATTGGATTGTGCGATTGTAATTTTGGGTGCGGTCGGCTATGATACCACCTACGAGAGCTAATACATAAATGCCGAAGTAGAATACGGAGTAGATAACGCCTGCAACTGCATCGGGGAGACCGAATTTTGACACAAGGAAGAGCAGCAGAATGGCGTTCATGATGTAGTAGCCGAAGCGCTCGCCCATGTTGCTGAGAGCGGCCGAGATAAGGCCTTTTGGATGCTCTTTTTTAGCTTTCCTCAGATAAAAGATAAGGAAAGGAACCACGATAGCCAGAATTGCTATAAGCAGTACTGTCGTGAGGTTTTCTTTTAAAAATTCCATAATGACTTTTTTTGTTTGTTATTATTTGATTTTACTTGTTTTTGTTTCCAAACAATTTGCAAAGTTAGCAATAATTGTTATTGTTTAGCGGATTTATGAATTTTTGTTGCATCCGAAAAGTTTCCCTTGCCAAGTGTCGCGCTCTGCCATTCGGCGTTCTATGCGGTTAAGGACCTCGTCATAGCGCATGCCAGTCCATGCTGACGCAGCCAAATAGCGTGGAGGCACTTCGCCTGCAAAACGTTCTATCACTATTTTTGGATTGAGTCTTTCGGTGAACTTGGTGACAAATTCGATGTATTCATCTAACGTGAATAGTTTGAATTGTGAAGGGTCTTTTGCGTATTCTTCGGCCATCCTTGTGCTTTTGAAGATTTGCAGTTGGTGGAACTTGACTGTGGTTAGAGGCAAGTCAGAAATGATAGATGCTGCGTTTAGCATCATTTCTCTTGTCTCGCCTGGCAGTCCGAAGATGAAGTGCGCTCCGCATGGTATGCCTGCTTCGGCGGTGAGCCTGACGGCTTTTTGTGCTGTGGCAAAGTCGTGACCCCTGTTTACACGCCTCAGCGTCTCGTCATATACGCTTTCAATGCCGTATTCAAGCATTACATAGTGGGTCTTCTGTATCTTCTTGAAAAGCAAGAGCTTGTCGTTGTCGATAAGGTCGGGGCGTGTGCCTACGACTATGCCTGCTACCATGTCGTGTTGAAGGGCTTGGGAATAAATCTTCTCAAGTTCAGAAACAGGCTTGTAGGTGTTTGAATAAGGTTGGAAATAGGCCAAATATCTGCGTGCACGCCTATAGCGCCTGAGGTGGAATTCTATGCCTTTGTCAATTTGTTGTGCTATGCTTTTTTCTGGTTGGCAATATGATGGGTTGAAGGCATCGTTGCTGCAGAATGTGCACCCGCCACGGCTTATGGACCCATCTCGGTTGGGACAACCAAAACCGGCATCAATGCTTATTTTCTGTACCCTTCCTCCGAAAATGTGAGTAAAATATACACTATAACTGTTAAAGCGGCGGTTGTTGTTCCAAGGGTAGGACATGGGCGAAGTTGTTTTTCTAAACTGCTTTCCTGAATTTGTGATATTTCAAATCTAATTGTTTTGTTTCGTCCGACTTGTCATTAACCAATTCATGCAACTCGGCTTGTTCAAGTATAAGGTTCGCAATCTTGCTGTAAACTTTTTGCATCCTTCCTTCGTCTTTTATGATATAGGCGTTAATGTTAGGGTATGAAGCAAGGCTTGATAATATTTTTGTTGTGGTATGTTCGTTTGCGTCATTGCCACGTATTAACAAAATGTAGTCTATCATCATTGGGAGACGTCCTAGCCATGATTTCCCAATTAGCCTGTTGTTGAGTGAAATTAGATTGAAAGATGTGGAGCCGTTGGCATATTTATAAAAGTAGAATGAGTAAGGAGCCCCGTCTTCATCGGTTATGTCGGGAAGTCTTCTAAATGTCATTTGCGCAGCTCTGTCAAAGGCGATTGATATCTTGTAGTCAATCATAGAAGAGGTGATGCCTATAATCATGACATCATCGAATAAGCTGCTTTGCTCAAGTATGATTTTGTTGCTGCTCATGACATCGCTTGAATTCCCCTGGTGGATAATCGCCACAAAGGTAGTTTTTTTTCCCATTGAAGACGAAATAGCAAAATATAATTTAAATTTATTGGTGTTCCCATTTGTGATAATGAAATCATGGAATGGAAAAAACAAGCCCCATAATCAGAAAGATGTAATTGTGTGATTTTGTGTGGATACTATTCTTTAACCTTGTCACTTTTCTCCGAGGTGTTGTAACGGCCCTCTTTTTCCAATATTTTTATGGCCAGATCCGACACTTTTTGTTCTGCACCCTTGATTGAGTGGTCTGATGCAGTAGAGTATCTCTTTCCGTTGATGGTGACTTCAACTTCATATATTTTGTTTGGGCATTTGCCTCGTTCGCTGAGCAAATTGAAACATAAAGATTTTTTGTTCTTTTGTGACCACTCGAGAATTTTGCTTTTGAAGTTTATCTCTGTATGTTCAAGTTGGTCCAGGTTGATATGTTTCTTTATTATTCTTTGCACCAAGGATTCGTAGGTTTTTTTGTAGCCTTTGTCGATGAATATTGCTCCCACAAGTGCTTCAAAGGCATTGCCTCCCAAACTTGTTGCCATCTTGTGCGACGTGTCTGAGCGATCGATAAGATGCTCGAATTCGAGTTCCTGCGATATTTTGTTAAGAGATTTGCGGCTTACTATGCGTGAACGCATTTCGGTCAAGAAACCTTCTGTTTTGGTGGGATATGTTTTGAAAAGAAATTCGGCAACGATAGTGTTTAGCACAGAGTCGCCCAGATACTCAAGCCTTTCGTTGTTAAGCCTAATGTTTCTCTGTTTGCCTGAATCGACTGACTTGTGTCTGAAAGCCAATTTGTATATCGCCGTGTTTGTTGGGTAGAAACCAAAGGTCTTTTTTATGTAGTTTGACAGTTTCTTGTCGTTTGAGAATAGGTGTGTTAAAAAACTCATTGACCTTGCTGGTACTTTTTAAAGATTATCGTGGTGTTATGTCCTCCAAATCCGAAAGCATTCGATAGGGCATAATTTATAGCACGTTGTCGTTTTTGGTTGAAGGTGAAGTCAAGTTTGTTGTCTATTTGAGGGTCGTCTTCGAAGTGGTTTATTGTTGGTGGAATGATGCCGTTTTTCAGTGAAAGAATGGTTGAAATGGCTTCAATGGCGCCTGCTCCTCCCAAGAGGTGCCCTGTCATCGACTTTGTTGAATTCATGCTGATGTTGTAGGCGTGTTGCCCGAACAATTCCTTTATGGCCAGCACTTCGGCGATGTCGCCTAATGGTGTTGATGTACCATGTGTGTTGATATGTTCTATGGCTTCGGGTTCCAAGCCTGCATCGTTAAGTGCCCTGCGCATGCTCAGTATGGCGCCTTTGCCTTCGGGGTGAGGTGAGGTGATGTGGTAGGCATCGGCTGATAGCCCTATGCCTATTATTTCGGCGTATATGGTTGCCCCTCTTTTGATTGCATGTTCGTATTCCTCCAATACCAAGCTGCCGGAGCCTTCGCCAATGACAAAGCCGTCACGCCCGTTGTCAAATGGACGCGATGCCGTTGAAGGGTCGTCATTACGGGTCGAAAGGGCTTTCATCGAGTTGAATCCTCCAACTCCGCATGCCCCAATGGCAGCCTCGGCACCTCCTACCACTATTGCCGTAGCATGCCCGAAACGTATGTGCATGAAACCCTCTGATATGGCATGAGCTGACGATGCACAAGCCGATATGGTGGAGAAATTGACGCCTCTGAATCCATTGCGTATGGCTATGATGCCTGCTGGAAGATTTGCAATCATCCTTGGAATGAGGAAGGGACTGAAATGGGGGACTCCTTCTTCGGCAAAATATTCTCTCAACTCAGTCGTAAGACTGTTTATGCCTCCTATGCCCGATGACCATATCACTCCTATGTCGTCAAAATCGGTGTTCTCGGTAGTGAGACCGGAATCTCCAATGGCTTCTTGGGCTGCGATAATGCTGAATTGCGCAAAATAGTCCAACTTCCTGGCCTCTTTTACATCAAACCATTTTGAGGGGTCATATTCTTTCACCTCACAGGCAATGCGGGTCTTGAAGTTGGAGGAATCAAAACGGGTTATCTCGCCTGCACCGCTTTTGCCTTCGGTGAGACCTTGCCAATATTCATTGACATTGTTGCCAATAGGTGTGATGGCACCCATTCCGGTAACGACAACCCGTTTCATTTCCTTCGTTTTAATAAAGTAGATTAATGATTGGAATTATTTATCCATCTTCTCTTTGATGTAATTAATGGCATCGCCAACGGTGACTATCATTTCTGCCTCGTCATCTGGAATGTTTACGCCAAAAGCCTTCTCAAAATCCATCATTAACTCAACTGTGTCCAGTGAATCGGCACCAAGGTCATTGGTGAAACTTGATTCCAATGTGACTCCTGAAGGATCTATTGCCAATTTTTCAGCAATCATTTGTCTTACTTGTTCTTCGATGTTCATTTTTCTTCTGTTTTTACGTTCAACATAACACATCTTGTCCTTTTAAAGATTCTATATGGCCAAATGGCCGTATAATTGGTGAAGTCTAACAAAGGTCATTGTGTGTAAAAATTCTCTCGTTTTCAATTAAAACGTGCAAATTTACGATATTTTTTCATTATATCAACTTTTTTTTGCCAATCAGTATGATGTATTTTGTTAATGCGTTGTTAATCTGTGTTTTAAATGTATTTTATTGCGTTTTTTTATTTTGTCATTTGTCTTTGGACTGCTTTTATGACAAAAAAGGTGGTTTTTTCGGTTTTGATGATGTTGTTAAGGCTAAAAATATTATCTTTGCTTACCCAAATAAAAGAAGTTCATGGAAAATAAGGACAGGCAATTATATCTTCTTGACGCTTATGCGCTTATATACAGGGCTTTTTTCGCCCTCAACAAGAATCCGCGTTTTAACACTAAAGGTCTGAACACCTCTGCCATAATGGGTTTCCTCAATACGCTTTATGATGTTCTCAAAAACAGAAAGCCTTCCCATATAGCAGTGGCATTTGACGTGGCGTCACCAACTCAAAGGCAGAAGGATTTCGCCGATTATAAGGCTAATCGTGAGAAAATGCCAGATGATTTGCGAGCTTCAATACCATATATCATTGAAATAATCAAGGCTTTTAACATACCAATTTTCGCTGTTGAAGGATATGAAGCCGACGATATAATCGGAACTTTGTCAAAGAAGGCCGAAGACTGTGGTTTTATGACCTATATGATGACTCCCGACAAGGACTTTGGACAACTTGTGACCGACCATGTCTTTATGCTTAAGCCTGCAAAATTTGGCGAGCCTGCCCAAGTGTGGGGCGTTAATGAGGTGTGCCAGCGCTATGGCATAAGCAATCCACGTCAACTTATCGACATTTTGGGTTTGTGGGGTGATGCTTCAGATAATATACCAGGCATTCCTGGAGTGGGCGAGAAAACTGCGGCACAACTTGTGGCCCGCTTCGGTTCGGTCGAGAATGTTATTGCGAATGCGGCTGAACTGAAAGGGAAACAACGTGAAAATGTGGAACAATTTGCCGAGCAGGGGCTTATGTCGAAAATGCTCGCAACAATCAATACCAATGCACCTGTCGATTTCAACGAAGAACAGCTTAGGCGCAAGCAGCCTGACACCAAACGACTGTTGGAAATCTTTGACGAACTGGAGTTCAGGGCTTTTGCCAAACGCTTTGTGACGGATATGTCGATGGCTGGCGATGCGAATAATACGTCGTTTGCCAATGAAAAAAACAGTCAAGTGGAACTGTTCTCGCAAATCACAGAGACAGATGGCTCTTTGGAGTTGTTTTCACTGAAACAGAGCATATCAACTGTGCAGCATTCCTACAAAATGCTGGACGGCTATTCTGACCTTAACCGTCTTGCAGATGAGGTGCTTGAGCGAAAATGCCTGGCTTTTAGCTTGATTGCCGAAAAAGATGACTTGAGGGCAATAGGTTTTGCTGTAGAATCGCACAAGGCTTTCTGCCTAAAGACTCCATTGTCGTATGATGAGACAAAGGCGATGTTGGAAGAGGTAAGAGCATTTTTCGAGAACGATATGGTGCTGAAAATTGGGCATGACCTAAAGCCATCCATATCGTTGCTTGAGCGCTATGGTATAGAACTGAAGCAACCTTTTTTCGACACAATGTTGGCACATTATGTTGTCGATCCTGAACAACGTCACGGCATTGATTATCTTGCCGAGACGCTATTGGATTATTCTGTCATGACACCACCTGACAGCAGAAAAACCATTGATATGTTCGAAGAAAGCACTTTGCGTGACTATGCTGCCGAAAGTGCCGATCTTGCCATGCAATTGTATGAAAAACTTGCACCGAAGCTTGCCGACTATGGTGTTGAAAAGTTGTTTGACGATATTGAGATGCCACTTGTCCCGGTGTTGAGCCGCATGGAACTTAATGGAGTGATGGTTGACAGCGCCAACTTGCAGCAAATAAGTAGTGACTTTGCTGTTACGATAGGCGAAATTGAGAATAGGATTTATGATATGGCGGGCGAACGTTTCAATATAGGCTCTCCACGTCAGTTGGGTGAGGTGCTTTTCGACAAGATGAAAATCAAGGAAAAGGCCAAGAAAACCAAGACTGGACAATATGCCACCGGCGAGGAAGTGCTGTTGAAGTTGGCTCCCGACCATCCTATTGTTAGCGAGATTATGGATTATAGGTCGTTGACAAAACTAAAATCAACATATCTTGATGCCTTGCCTGCACTTATTGACCCTAATGATGGGCTTATACATACTACTTTCAACCAGGCTGTGACGGCGACGGGAAGGCTTAGCTCAAACAATCCCAATCTGCAGAACATACCGGTTCGCACCGAGCAAGGACGTGAAATACGTAAAGCCTTTGTGCCTCGTGGGCCAGAATATACACTCATGGCAGCCGACTATTCACAGATTGAACTTCGCATCATTGCACATCTAAGTGAAGACCCTGTCATGAAAGGTGATTTCAATTTGGGAAATGACATTCATGCAGCCACTGCAGCCAAAGTCTATCATGTGGACATAAAGGATGTTACCAAACAGCAGCGGAGCAAGGCAAAAGCGGTTAATTTTGGCATCATTTACGGCATGTCGGCTTTTGGCCTTGCCGAAAGGCTTGAGATTTCGCGAAGCGAAGCCGCTGAGATAATAAAAAGTTATTTTGCCGAGTATGCAGGCATCAAGGAATATCTTGAGAAGAGTGTCGCTTTGGCTCGCGAGAAAGGCTATGCTGAAACCATAACGGGCCGTCGTCGCTATTTGCGAGACATAAATGCCACCAATAGTGTGGTTCGTGGATTTGCTGAGCGAAATGCCGTAAATGCTCCTATTCAAGGTAGCTCGGCCGATATGATAAAGATAGCGATGATTGCCATACACAAAGAGATGCAAAGGCTCCAGATGAGGTCGAAAATGATTCTTCAGGTGCATGATGAGCTTGTCTTTGATGCCCATCTCGATGAGGTGAACCAACTTAAGTCCTTGGTGGAGGAGAAGATGGTAAATGCCATGCCGTTATCTGTCCCTGTCTTGGTTGAAATTAATACAGGCGACAATTGGCTTGAGGCGCATTAGTGGCCTTTAGTGTTATGGCTATTGCCAACTAACTGATTATGCTTGTGTAATCTTGTCAGCTATTGTCTTGCGTTAGAATAAGCATCTTGTCTTCTCTTTGTAGTTCTGTGTCTCCTTTAGGCATAATGAACTTGTCTCCGCGCTTGATTATTACGACTCTTCCGTTGTCGGGCATGGCTATGTCTTTTAGAGTGTTTCCTTTAGCCAATGTTTCATTGCTTATAATATATTCGGTGAGAGCGCCTATCTCGTCAGGTATGTCTATTCCCATGGTATCTGTCTCTGGCCCGACTTCTTCACCTACTTTGAGAGCCTTGGCTATAAGAGGTATGGTGGTGCCTTGGATAAGAAGCGACAGCAAGGTGATGAAAAACACTATGTTGAACAGGCTTTTCGATTCGGGAATGTCGGCCACTACAGGATAAATGGAAAACAGAATGGGAGCGGCTCCTTTCAAGCCTACCCAAGAGATGAAGCTTTTGTGGCGCCAAGTCAGGCGTTTGAATGGCAATAATAGCATAAATATGCTTAAAGGACGTGCCACTAATGACATGAATACTGCTATTAGGATGGCTGCTATGGCTACTTTTGGCAACTCACTGGGATTGACCAACAGCCCCAAAAGCAGAAACATGACTATTTGTGCCATCCATGTGATGCCGTCAAGGAATTTCAGGACATCTTTTTTGAAAGGGACTTTTTTGCTGTTGCCGATGATGATGGCCGCAATGTATAGGGCCAAAAGTCCATTGCCTTTTATTGTGGCAGCAATGGAGTTCGTGAGGAAACCTATGCATAGTACCATGATTGCATAGAATGCACTGCGGTTGAGGTTGACTTTTTTTATCATCCATTGCCCCAGATATCCCATGCCAACGCCGACGCCTGCACCAATAATTATTTGGCATAATAGTGTGAATATCATTGTTAAGATGACATCCGCATTGCTGCCAAGGCCGTTTCCTGAATTGTTTATGGTGGTGATGACTTGGACCAAGGTGATTGTCAAGACGTAGGCTACAGGGTCGTTACTTCCCGATTCGAGTTCCAGGACAGAACCGATGTTGTTTTTTAGTTTCAGCCGGCTACCTCTCAAGATTGAGAATACAGATGCCGAGTCTGTTGATGACATGGCTGCTGCAAGAAGGAAACACCCAAGCACTCCGAAAGGAAGTGCTTGTGGCATTTTTATTGAGATAAACCAGATGAAAGCTCCTGTGAATAAAACAGTGAGTATGACACCAAGTGTTGAAAGTAAGATGCCTTCTCGCAATACAGGCTTAATGCTGCGATAATCGGTTTCCATGCCGCCGGTCAGAAGAATCACGGTGAGTGCCATGTTCCCTACCGATTGAGCTATGTTGAAGTTGTTGAATTCTATCCCTATGCCGTCTTGCCCAAAAAACATTCCGACAGCCAAGAACAATAATAATGTTGGCACTCCGTACTTGTAACTTGCCTGGCTAACAAACAGTGCCGTAAGAATGACAATGGAAAGTAATAGCAAAAGATTGTCAGAGGAAAGGTTGACAGGGAGTATGGATAAAAGATTGTAGCACATGGGTTTGTTGGTTCTTTAATTTGTTTGTAATTAAATATGAATTAAAGTTGATACCACTAAATCAATATCATCGATGATGATTGTCTTCTTTCAGAATGGTGCAAAGTTATAAAAAAAAGCGATACACAATTCGGTGTATCGCTGCATTTTAGACGAATTTAACTTTTTTTATTAAGTTGGTAGTAAAGCAGTCCGTCGTTTATGTGAATGGTTTTTGTTACCCTTTCAACCTTTTGTTGAGTTCTTCGCTTTGTGCTTCGAAACCTTTCTTCCCCAAAAGTGCAAACATGTTCTTTTTGTAAGCTTCCACTCCTGGTTGGTCGAATGGGTTCACTTTGAGCATATAGCCGCTTAATGCGCATGCCATCTCGAAGAAATATATAAGTTCGCCAATGCTGCCGGCACTTATGTTGTCTATTACGAGACGAATGTTGGGGACTCCTCCGTCTTCATGTGCCATAATGGTGCCAAGTTCTGCCTTGTGGTTGATGTCGGAGATGCGCCGGTTGGCTATATAGTTCAATTGGTCCAAGTCGTTGTCTTGCATGGGAATGCGAACTTCATGATTTGAGTTCTCAACCGAGATGACGGTTTCAAAAATGTTTCGCACCCCGTCTTGTATGTATTGTCCCATGGAGTGAAGGTCGGTGCTGAAACTTACCGAGGCTGGGAAGATTCCTTTGTGTTGTTTGCCGTGGCTTTCGCCGAAGAGTTGTTTCCACCATTCGGCAAAATAGTTTAGTCTAAGTTCGTAGTTGACCATGATTTCGTTGGTATAACCGCGGAGATAGAGCAGGTGGCGCATGGCGGCATATTGTGCAACGGGGTTGGCTCCGTCAGGGTTGTTGCGGCATTCGGCTTCAATGCGTCTTGCACCGTCAACGAGTTTCTTGATGTCGATGCCTGCTGCTGCTATAGGTAAAAGTCCTACCGGAGTCAGCACTGAGAATCGGCCTCCAACGTCATCAGGCACTATGTAAGTCTTGTAGCCGTTGGCGTCGGCCATGTTGCGCAGGGCACCTTTCTTTTTGTCGGTAATGGCTACTATGTGTTTTGCAACTTCTGTGTCCCCGTACTTATGGGTTAGATGGTTTTTAAGTATGCGGAAGGCTATGGCAGGCTCGGTAGTGGTTCCCGATTTGGATATGACGATAACTGAATAGTCGCGTTTGTCGAGCAGGTCGATGAGGTCGTGCATATAGTCTTCGCTCATATTGTGCCCTGCATATACCACCATCGGTTTGTGCCCTTCAAGTTGCATGAAATGTCCTGATAGCGCTTCAATAACTGCACGTGCACCAAGGTATGAGCCGCCTATGCCTACTACAACTATTATCTCTGACTTTGAACGTAGGTCTGCTGCAGTTTTGTTTATGTCAGCAATTTCGGCATCGCTTACCGATGAGGGCAGGTCAATCCAACCCAAAAAGTCGTTGCCGGCGCCGCTTTTTGTAAAAATGGTGTTGAAGCATTGTCTTATTTCCTGTTCGGCAAATTGCAGGTCGTTACGGCTGGCCGCATTGTTTAAATGATTTAGTTCTATTCTCATATTTGTCCCGATTTTTTTTTGGCAAATATATTAAATTCCTTTAATTGTTGCAAATATAAGGCCTTAAAAACAGAATTTTTTTCTTTCTGCAAATCTCCTTATTGCCTAATTTCATAATTTTGCAATGCAAAACCTTTTTTTTTGATAATGAAGAATAAAACTATCATACAGATTGTTGTTGTCTTGCTGGTGTTGTTTAGTTTGCAAATTTTTGTTCAGCTGAAATTCTTGCGAAAGTCAGCCGTTGACCGTATGATGGACTTCAAGGCTAAAGTGAATTTGGCTGTCAACAATGCGATGGTTGGTCTCGACAAGTTGGGCATTTCCGAATATTATGAGAAAGAAGGCAACCAGAAACTTATAGACGAGTTGCGGAAGATGAACTGTCTGATGGAGAACATTATTGGCGATAAGGACACAGCCTCGCCCGAATATCAAGAGTGTTTTGAGAAGATTGTGACAGAGATTTCGAGTGACAATTATGATTTTGCAGTCTATGATTCGGTGATTTCCAAGTCTTTGAAGTCGTACGGTATTGAATTCAAGTATGTAATGGCTTTTTATGACGAGGCTTCACGCAATTTTATTTTCAAGTCAGACGATAGTGTTGAAGACTCTGCAATATTAGGTGAAGGTGTTGCCAATTCTTATTTGGTCGTCAATTCAAGTGGAACAGTGGGCATGCTGAGGCTTGTTCTCTATTTTCCCGGCCTTAAGAACCATTTCTATAGCATTACGCTGTCAGCCTGGATAAATTTATTGATTATGATTTTGATAATGTATATAGTTGTGTTCATACTTATGCGGGAGAAAGAGACAAACGACATAAAAACTGCTTTTATGAATAACATGACGCATGAGCTCAAAACACCCATATCTACCATAAAACTGGTTTGTGAGGCAATGCAGGATGACAGTTTTGACCTTGACAAGGATTCGGCTCGTGGAATGGTTAAGATGATAGAGGATGAAAACAACCGTATGTATTCTCTCGTTGATCATATGCTCAAGGCAGTTAAGGTTTCGAGAGGATATGACGTTAGTCAAATGGAGAATGTTGACGTCCACAATTGCATAAATTCAGCCCTTGATTCACTATCAGTCCTTGTAAATAGCCAAAATGCGGTGGTTGTCAAGAATTTCAACGCCACAGATGCCATTATCAAGTCACAAACGAATAATCTGATTGGCTCTTTTTCAAACATTATAGACAATGCGTTGAAATATTCTAACGGAGCACCTGTCATAAACATTTCGACCCATAATGTGGGCAAGAAAATCGTCATAAAGATAAGTGACAAGGGAATAGGAATAAGCAAGGACGAGCAGAAGAAGATTTTTGATGAGTTTTTCCGCGCTGATACCGGCAACCGACACGACATCAAAGGCTATGGAATAGGACTCAGTTACGTCAAGAGTGTTGTCACTCACAGCAAAGGTGTGATTGGTGTGGAAAGTGTACCTGGCAAGGGAACAACATTCACCATAACCTTCCCTGTTCAAAAAGCTTGATTTTGGATTGGGCCAAATATACAAGTGCTATCACAAATTTCACCAATATCCATATTAAAGTTTGTTTTTGCTTTTTTATGAATCCATGATAGAACAGATGTAGTTTACGCCCCAAATTATTTAGAATAGCTATAAAAACGTCGTGTCAAATATGCTATAAAGAAGCGTATAAAAGTTGATGAAAATTTTAAATCTATAATGATTATAGAATAGTGGCAAATTATAATATCTTGATAATTAAGATTGTAATATTGCCATTGTTTTTTATGTAAAAAAAGATGTTTTTAATAAAATTCTTGTGAAAAAATGCAATCCAATTCTTTACCAAGGCTAAATAGAAAAAATTATTTGATTTTCAAAATATATTATTATCTTTGCCGTGCGAATGGAGACAATACCTTTTTGATGTATAGCCAGCAGCTTTGTCTGAAAGGTTTTCGCAGTTGCAGGCTTTCCTGCGGTTATTTTTGTTTTTTTTTATTTTTTATTTAGAGAAAGAATAAAGTTAATTTTTAAACAACATGGTACAGAACATAGAGATTTTGTTGGCCGAGGATGATAAAAACTTGGGGACGATTCTTAAGGCTTATTTGGAGGCAAAAGGTTGCAAAACCACTTTATGTGTTAATGGTCGTGATGCTCTCGAAACATTTCAGTCGGGGAAGTTCGGCTTATGCATCCTTGATGTTATGATGCCTCAACTTGATGGTTTTACCGTGGCATACGAAATAAGGAAGGATGACAAGCGTGTGCCTATTATTTTTTTGACGGCGAAGACTTTGCAGGAAGACATTCTCAAGGGCTTTGAAGTTGGTGGTGATGATTATATCACCAAACCTTTCAGTATGGATGAACTTATGGCTCGTATTAATGCCGTATGCAAACGCTATTCATTCGATGTCCAGAAACAAAACGAGTTTGTTATCGGCTCGTTCATTTTTGACTCGTCTCGCCATATTTTGATGCATAATGGTGAAGCACGCAAGCTTACCTCGAAAGAGGCCGACTTGCTCTTGCTTCTTTGTGAGAATATGAACAACACACTTGAGCGCAAGGTTGCCCTTAACAAGGTTTGGTTCGAAGACACATACGCTAACGCCCGTTCAATGGATGTGTATGTCACCAAGTTGCGCAAGATTTTCAAGGAAGACGCCAACGTACAGTTGCAGAATATACATGGTGTAGGTTTCAAACTTTCTGTCAAGAACGATTAATACCTAAATATAGGGCTTTTTTAATAAAAGAGGACGACTTTTTAGTCGTCCTCTTTTTAGGTGTACTGACTAGCTCAGTTCGCAAGCAATTCTTTGACAATGGACGATATTTTGCTGTTGTCGGCCCGACCGGCAGCCTTTTTGGTGGCTATTCCCATTACTTTGCCCATGTCTTTTATGGAGTTGGCTCCAACTTCTGTAATTATTGCTTTTAGCATGTCTTTCAGTTCACTTTCGCTTAACTGTTGAGGAAGGTATGCCTCAATGACTGCGGCTTGTTGTAATTCGGTTGTTGCAAGTTCGACACGACCGTTTTGTTCATAAATGGCTGCTGACTCTTTGCGCTGTTTTACGAGTTTCTGGAGCATCGCTGTTTCTGTTGCCTCGCTTATCTCATCGCTGCCGTCCTTGCTCCTTTCAAGCAGTATTTGCGCTTTGATGGCACGCAGGGCTTCCAGCTTTTTCTGGTCTTTTGCCAACATGGCTTGTTTTATGTCGGCCATAAGTTTTGTTTCAAGTGACATCTTTTCTTGTGTTTAGTCTATATTGTCGTGCAAATATGAATTCTTGCTGTAATTTCCTTCAGAACTGCCTCTGTATCTCGACATTTCATTTGCTTGGTCGTTGTTGGACTCAATGTTTTTGTTGAGTCTCATGTAGGCTGGCACGTTTTCCAGGATACTTAGATCCTGGTCGTTGCTGAAGTTGAACTGGCTTAGGCTTTTAAGTTTGTTTCGTTGTTCAACACGAGGGTCGGTTTTGGGTTCGGCGGGCTCTGTTTCAATGGTTGCTTGTTCAGTTTCAACTTTATTGATTTTTGAAATCTGTTCGTCATTGCCAAAGCGTGACGTTATTTCAAAATCGTTTTCGCTCTCATTGCCTCCAAACATATTGTCGTATTTCCTCACCACAGGTTGGACTTCCTCGTTTTTGTAGGTATTGTTGTGTGCTGGAGCATTGTTGTATGTCGCGCTTTTCGAACTAACAATGATGTCGTCTGCGATACTTGCAACATCGCTGTTGATATTGTCTTGTAATTCGTTTGCGATATTTTCCATGTCGGTCATTTCTGGCTCGCTGTCTATGACTGGAGTGTGAATGGTGACTTTATTCGGCTTTTCTGTTGTTTCAACGGTTTGCAGGGTCGTTTCGTCGGCAATGTTATTTGCAAATGGCAATGGACTAATGCTCTTTATGGCGTTGTTTGTTTTGGTCAAAATATTTTCATCTTGGTTTGTTGATTGGTCAGGCTGGCTATGTTGAGTGACTATCTTTATTTCGGGAAATAGTTCGTTGGTTTCCTGTGCTATCGTTTCCTCAGGTTTGGTTTCTGTTTTGTCTTCAGTGGTTTCGACAGAGTCGAATATGTTGTATATCCTTTTTTCCCTTGTTTGAGTGTTGTTTGTACAGGCATTGGGTTGAGGAGTGTTGGTGGCTGTTTTTTCAATGGCTTTCGTGGCTGCTTTTGTTCCGCCAAATCCAGTAGCTATGACGGTTATGCTTATGCTGTCGCCGAGACTGTCGTCGTAGCCATTGCCCCATATTACGTCTGATATGTTGCCGCAGCGGTCTTGTGCAAGTTCGATAATGCTAGTGGCCTCGTCAAGTTTTATCTCGTTTTCACCGGGTGCCGATGTGATGCGTATTAGGAGGTTTTTTGCTCCTGTTATGTCGTTATCGTTGAGCAGTGGGGAGTTTAGGGCCATTTCCAAAGCCTCTTCAGCTCGGTTTTCTCCTCTTGCCATACCCATGCCCATTATTGCTTTTCCACTATTGCGCATGACAGTGTCAACATCGCGGAAGTCAACATTGATATATCCGGGGACGGTTATTATTTCAGCAATACCCTTGGCGGCTGTCAACAACACTTCGTCTGCTTTGTGGAATGCATCGGTGAGAATCATGTTTCCGTATTCTTCTCGCAGTTTGTCGTTGCTTATAACTATCAAGGCATCAACGTTTTCTCCTAGCTCTTTGATGCCTTTTTCGGCTTGTTGTTTGCGTCGGCGTCCTTCGCATTCAAATGGTATGGTGACGATGCCAACGGTAAGGATTCCTTTTTCTTTGGCTATTTTTGCCACTACAGGAGCTGCTCCAGTACCAGTGCCGCCTCCCATTCCAGCGGTGATGAACACCATCTTGGTAATGTCGGGATTGATTATGCCATTAAGCTCTTCTATGCTGACTTCACTTTCGGCAGCTTCGCGACCGAAGTCAGGATTGTTGCCTGCTCCAAGGTCGTGGAGGCCCAGATGTATTTTTGTGCTTATGCTGCTTTTGTTGAGGGCTTGGCTGTCGGTATTGCATAGCACGAAATCAACGCCTTGAATGCCTTGGGTGAACATATAGTTGACAGCATTGCCTCCTCCTCCTCCTACACCTATTACCTTGATGTAGTTTGGACGTTGTTCAGTTACCGGTGTGAACATGTTGTTTGTGTTATTTTCCATATTCTTGTTGTCTCCCAATTTTTTGTTTCACTAATTTTCTACTTTTATTCGTCAACTTCCTCTGATAGTTTTTTGAAGAATTTAATGGCTGCATTTTTTAGGTCGCCTAATATATTGGTTCTGCCTTCGTCAGTATTTTCGTTGTTGTTGTTGCTTTCTTCTGGTTGTTCAATGACCACCACGGGATCTTCGTATTTTGTTTCTTCTGCCACGTTGGCCTTCATGGTCTCAAAAGTGGGCATCTCAGGCTTGTCTTCTTTCTTTGTGCTTTTCTTTTTGAGTTCGTCGCGGGCTATGCTTTCCAAAATAAGTCCTATGCCTGTCGAGTACATCGGGTTAATGAGGTTTTTCATTATCTCAGTGTTCTCGGTGTGTTCGTTTGGCAAACCTATTCTCACATCCATGCCGGTTATGTATTTAAGCAGGTCGGTTACGTCTTTCATTTGCGAGCCGCCGCCAGTCAAGACAATCCCGCCGTTGAGTGGTCTTTCGGCATGTATGCGTTGAATGTGTGCATTTACTGCGGTGAATATTTCTGTCAGCCTTGCTTCAATGATACCCGATAGCGTGGTGAGTGATATTTCTTTAGGTTCATGTCCCTTTATGCCAGGAATGCTGACCATATCGTCTGAGTTGTTTTTGCTTTGCAGGGCTGAACCGTATTTGATCTTTACAGCCTCGGCATATTTGCGTATTATGCTGCAGCCTGTCATGATGTCTTTTGTGATCAGTTCTCCGCCCATAGGTATGATGGCGGTATGGTAGAGCCTGTTCTCATGGAATATGGCAAGGTCTGAGGTGCCGCCACCTATGTCTATAAGTGCCACACCAGCCTCAAGTTCTTCGTCAACAAGCACTGCATCGGCCGATGCTATAGGTTCAAGAAGGAGATAGTCAAGTTTTAGTCCTGCACGCTCTATGCAGCGTTTTATGTTGCGTACAGATTGTGCACGAGCAATGATGACATGGTAGTTGATTTCGAGTTTGTGGCCGCACATTCCCTTTGGATTGGTGCAAAGTTCTCCATCAACATAAGATTCTTGTGCAATCACGTCAATGATTTCTTCACCTGGTTGAACTTCAATCTTATATGTCTCTTTGCGCAGTCTGTCGATTTCTTCGGCTGATATTTCTGTGCTGGGTTCGTCTCTCATATACATGCCATGGTGTTGCAAACTTATGATATGCTGTCCGGCTATGCCAACAGATACGTTTGATATTTTGATTTGGTCGCCAACCTGCTCTTTGGCAATATCGACAGCTCTTCTTATTGATTCAACTGCTTCGTCAATATTGATTACCAGTCCGCGGTTTACACCTTTTGAGTCAGTGCGCCCATAGCCGATTACATCTATCTTTTTCTCGTTGTGATGTGCCACTATGCACGCAATTTTTGTTGTTCCAATGTCTAAACCGACATAAATGTTTTTATTCTCGTCCATAACTCAATTTATTTTTTTTGTACACACTATTTGATTTCTGTATTTAGCGTTCAGTTTGCTGTATGTATTGAATTCTTCTGTATTTATTTTCTTTTTCAAAAATGTTGAGGCTCTCATAAGTTTGTCGTCAATATCGTTGGCCGACCCGACAAGTACGGGAATGTTGTTGGTGGTGTTTGGCATTAGTTCAAATTCATTGTCATTGTTGAGATATATCTGTCCAATGCATGCGCTCATAAACTCATTCCTTTCAAGTGCAAGGGCTATGGCAAGAGCTTCTTTTATTTTTTTGTCTTGTGCAAGGCTGTCGTTCAATTTTCTTTCGTGACCCCCGATGTCTCCGAAATCTCCGCTTGCAACTATGACTCGTGGTGTCATAATGTTACTTGTTGGGAAAATGTATCCATTACGGCTTATGAAGGCTGATTGGCCTTCGTTGTTGAAGATGCGCAGTGATGCTCGATGTTCGCTTATGTTGATGTTGAGTTCGCGGTCAACACCAATATATACATTGGCTGATTCAATCCATGGATTTGAGTTGAGACTGTCTTCAATTTGGCTTATGTCTATGTCTTTCACCTTGCTTTTCCCTGTGTCGCAAAGTGGCAGCAAAGAGGCTGCAAGCAAGCTGTCGCTTACGAAACTTCCTTGGTTGTCGCATTCTTTGTTGATAACCATATTCTTGACTGGGGCATTGCGATAATTGTGGCGGCCCACAGCCAGAATGGTGATAATGGCGGCGGCTGTCACAAACCATAATAATATGCTAAGCACTTTTTTTACCATAATGTCATCATTTTTTCTATCGGTTCCACATAACGGTCAATGTTGCCGGCACCCATTGTGACCAGCAGTTCGGGCTTGAGTTGGTTTAGTGCATCTATCAGTTCTTCATCTTTGCATAGCCTTTTGTTTTTAAGGCAAATTTTGTCGAGTAGAAGGCCTGAGTTGATTCCATTGATAGGTTTCTCGCGTGCGGGATATATGTCCAATAGTATCACATTGTCTGACAGTGACAAGGACTCGGCAAATTCGTTGAGGAAGTCGCGTGTGCGCGAGAAAAGGTGGGGCTGGAAGACAACTGTCATCTTTTTGTTTGCGAAAGCGTTGCGCAAAGCACTGATGGATGCTTTTATCTCTTCAGGGTGGTGTGCATAATCGTCAATGTAGATGTGATTGCTGGTGTTCACTCTCACATCGAGGCGTCTTTTTACGCCTTTGAAACAAGCCAAGGCCGATGTTATGTCATTTTCTGCCAATCCTTTCTCGTATGCGGCCGCAAAAGCTGCAGTGGCATTCATAATGTTGTGAAGACCAAATGCTGAGAGCTTTACGCTTGTGTCGTGATTGTGGTGGTTTATAGTGAAAATGCTGTAACCACTTTCGTATGATATGCTGTTTATGCGGTAGTCGCATTGTCCAAGACCGTATGTCTTTATTTTGTTGTTTCCATTAAGCTTTATTTCTTCTTGGCTAATGACAATTGCTTTTGTTTGCGATGCAAAGGCGTTGAAACTCTCTTTCAGTTTGTTGATGCTGCCGTATATGTCAAGATGGTCGGCGTCTATCGAGGTTATTATGCTGATGTCGGGATATAATTTCAAAAAAGAGTGGTCGTATTCGTCGGCTTCAACTATGAGGGTGCTGCCTTCTGTGCCAAGAATAAGGTTGCTGCCTATATTGTTGGCTATGCCGCCTATGAAAGCAGTGGTGTTGTTTTGGCCATGGGTGAATATGTGTGTAAGCATGGCCGTTGTAGTCGTCTTGCCATGAGTGCCGGCTACCGCTATTGAGAAATGATTGCGGCATACAAGACCTAAGGCTTCGGCTCTCTTAATTAGTTTTATGCCTTTCTTTTTTATGGCTTGTATCTCGTTGAGCGACTGGGGTACGGCAGGTGTGAATACTGCAAGGTCAATGTCGTTGGGTATTAGTTCGGGCGCATCATTGTAATGAATCTTTGCTCCCTCTGCTTCCAATTGTTTTGTAAGTGGACTGCAAGTGAGGTCATAACCAGCCACTTCAACGCCTTTTTGCATATAGTAACGTGCCAGGGCACTCATTCCAATGCCTCCTATTCCTATGAAATATATGCTATGTGGCTTACAGTCGTTCATTGTTATTTCTTGTTTATTATTCCCATTATAACTTCAGCAATTTTCTCGGCTGCGTCGGGTTGGGCGAAGTGTTTTATGTTGGTCATCAGTGATGATTGAAGTTCCTTGTCGTTTGCAAGTTGCATCATCTTCTCAACAAGCTGTCCCTCTGCATTTTTGTTTTCAACAAGCAGTGCAGCATTGGCTTTGACGAGTCGCATGGCGTTTTTTGTCTGGTGGTCTTCGGCTGCTGTTGGCAATGGTACAAAGATGACAGGTTTTCCAATTATCGACAATTCTGATATTGAGATTGCGCCAGCGCGTGATACGACAACATCGGCAAGGCTGTATGCATAGTCCATGTGGTCAATGAAAACAACTGGTTTCACCTTGTCTTCGAGATTCTTTTCAGACACCTCAGCTTTTGCGCGTTCAAGATAGTTTTTGCCTGTTTGCCAAATAAGTTGGATGTCGTTGTTGTTGAATTTGTCCAAACCGGCACTGATGCCCAGATTGATTCCCAAAGCGCCTTGGCTTCCGCCTACTACGAGTGCGATAGGTTTTTCTGGACGCAGCCCAAAGAAGCCGGCAGCCGTTTTTCGGTCAATGTTGGTATTGGTGATGCCGTTTCGCAGTGGGTTTCCTGTCAGGTGTATTCTGTCGGCAGGGAACCATTGTTCCATGTTCTCGTATGCGGTGCATATTGCAGCAGCATTTTTCCCGACATTGCGGTTGGTTTTTCCTGGGTATGAGTTCTGTTCTTGTATGACGGTAGGTATTCCAAGCCATGAGGCTGCTTTCAGTGTTGGGCCGCTTGCGAAGCCGCCTACACCTATAACCACGTCAGGATTGAACTTTTTAAGTAGGGTTCTTGCTTTGATGAGGCTATTGGCAAGTTTGAAAGGCAGAACAAGTGCCGAGGCGTCTTTGGTGAAACCGCTTATCCAAAGCCCTTCGATGGGATAGCCTGCCTTGGGGACACGTTCCATTTCCATCCTGCCTTTGGCCCCTACAAAGAGTATCTCGGCATCTTGGTAGTGCTTCTTCATGGTGTCGGCAATGGCTATGGCTGGAAATATATGTCCGCCAGTGCCACCTCCGCTGATTACTATTTTGATATGGTCATTCTTCATCTTTGACTACTATTATGGATTCGCCATCTATCTCGTTTACAATATATTCATTCTCATCTTTGTTAGATGTGAAGTCTTCTCCTGTTTCAAGTTTCTCCCTTTTCTCTTCTTGTTTCTCAAGATTGCGTGTTGCGCTGAGCATCATTCCAAAAGCCAGGCCGATACCCCATAGTGCCGACCCTCCCATACTGATAAAAGGCAGTGGCTGTCCAGTGACTGGTAGCATCGTTACTGCAACACCCATGTTGATGAATGCTTGCAAAACTATCATGAAGGCAAGTCCGAAGACGAGTAGTCCTCCATAAGTGTCTTTGTGCTTTCTGAGTGTCTTGAATCCACGTGTCATAATGATTATGTACAGAATGAGGACAATACAACCTCCAATCAGTAGTCCATATTCTTCAATTATAATTGCATAAATGAAGTCTGAATAGGGGTGAGGAAGGAAGTTGCGTTGTTGGCTGTGCCCTGAACCTCTTCCAAAAGGGCCTCCTGATGCTATTGCTATTTTAGAGCATGTCTGTTGGAAATTGTGCCTGTCGAATGGGTCGTATTTTGGCGAATTGGCAATGGTGGAGTCTGCAACGATTTCGTTTTCGGAGTTTACATAGAGTTCGGCATTGTTCTTGCTTGAGTTGTCAAAGTAACGTTCAATGCGAGCCTTCCATGTTTTAGCACGGCCTTGCTCCTCTTCTGGGAGTGTAAGTTTATAGCCTATGTACAGGCCTCCAAAAAGTATGCATATTCCGGCATAACCCAAAAGGTGTTTGATTTCTATTCCGCCCACAAACATCAGTACCATGCAGTCGAGGAATATCATCAGTGCCATTGACATGTTTGGGGGCATAACAAGTCCTACAATAAGTGTTACCGGTAGGAAAAACCGTCCCAAGACAATTTTAAGGTCGTAGATTTTTTCTTTGTATGAATATAGGTGTGCGGCTATGTAGTTGAGCAGAAATACTTTTGCAAATTCGCTGGTTTGGAAGGTTATGGATCTTGAGCCTAAACTTATCTCAAGTGCTCGGGTGGCGTCGTTCACATTCTTTCCTTTTGTTAGTGTCAGGATAAGAAGGGGAATGGTCAGGATAAGCAGTATTGATGACAGGTTGCAGTATATTTTGCTTGGAATGATGTATGCCACAAACATTATGACAAGGGCGGTTATTAGTGTAAACATGTGGTGAGCAAGAGCCAACCCCGTGTTGTTGCCGTACTCGCGTCCTGCGTATGCACTAATAGCCGTATATACTGCTAACATTGATATTAGCGCTAACAGTATGGCTACAATCCAAATTGCCTTGTCGCCTTGTAGTTTCAGTGTTTTCAGCTTTTTTGCCATTATTTCATCTTCATTACTTCGTCCCTAAAAGTGTCGCCTATGTTTTTGTTTGTAAAAGTCCTTGTTGAGGGTGAGAATATTACGAGGTAGTCTTTTTTTGCCAAAGAAGCTGCTTTGTTTACGGCATCTTCAATGTTGTCGGCTTTTAAAATGCTGCATGTGTTGCTGCCGAATATCTTTTTGATTTTATTTTCGCTGCCGATGCATATTATGCTGTTTATGTTGCTTTCAAACTTATTGCGCAATTCTTCATAGTGTCCGCCGTTGCATTTGCCATCTACAATCCAAACGGTTGGCCCGGTGATTGTGTCGAAAGTGAACCATGTGGCATCTACGCATTCCGCTTTTGTGTCGTCATAATAAGTCACTCCGTTTATCGTATCCACGTATTGGCGCCGGTGTCCTCTCATCTCAAGTCCGCAGAAACTGTTTTTTATGTTCTCTTTGCGTATCTGGAGCAACATGTTGCGTTCATGTTCGGCTTTTGTAGTCTGGTTGTCAGTGTGTTCAAATAAGTCCATGTTATCTTTTTTTATTCGGTAGGTTTGTTGGGTTATCTGATTTTTAGCGTAAGCAATGTCAGTGCTGCCAATAGTATAGTAACAATCCAAAAGCGTATTGTAATCTTCACTTCGTGATGAAGGTTTTTTGGCCCTTTGAATGTTGCGGTGCTGTTTGGATATTTCTTTTTGAAGTCGGTGTATGTGTGTCTGAATATGTCGTGCATTGGTGCTCTCATCCAAATGCGGTGTTTTTTCCCTGTTTTGACGAACACCTTTGTGTCGATGTCTGAAAGTATTTCGACAAGGAAAACGCCGCAAAGCAATGGAAGCAGCAACTCCTTGTGGATGATAATGGCTGTAACGGCTATTATGCCCCCTATGGTAAGACTTCCTGTGTCGCCCATGAATATTTGGGCTGGGAAGGAGTTGTACCACAGGTAGCCTATCAAGGCACCCACAAAGGCACTGATAAACACAAAAACCTCTTCGCTGCCAGGTATGTACATGAGGTTAAGGTGTCCAGATATAAGTGCGTTGCTTGATATGTATGCAAAGATGCCTAGCGTTAATGCTATTATGGCGGAGTTGCCTGCTGCCATACCATCCATGCCGTCGTTCAGGTTGGAGCCGTTTGAAACCGCAGCTACGATGAATACTGTGAGCAGTACAAAGAACACCCAACCAAGGTTGTACATCCAATGCTTGCCTGACCATTTGAAAAGATTGGCATAATTGAGGTTGCGGCTCTTGACAAATGGGATGGTGGTTCGTGTCGATTTCACATCGGGAGATTTTATCACCACTTCCTTATTGTCTTCTATGCGTACCTCTACGGTCTCATTCATCACTACGGCAGGGCTGAAACGCAGTGTAAGGCCTACTATAAGTCCAAGAAACATTTGTCCGCAAAGTTTGACCCACGGTTTCAACCCGTCCTTTTTCTTTTTGAAGGTTTTTATATAGTCGTCTGCAAAACCTAAGCACCCCAAAATAATCGTTGTGATAAGCAGAAGTAACATATATACGTTGTGCAGTTTGCCTATTAGCAGGCATGGCGTTATGATTGCGGTTATAATTATGATGCCACCCATTGTAGGAACACCTTTTTTCGAGGTGTTGAATGGGTCTGTTTCTTTGTCGCGCTGAGCCTCAAATATCCTTTTCTTTTTCAAAAAGGCAATGAACTTGTTGCCGAACCAGATTGAAACGACAAGCGCCAATATAGCTGCCGTTACGGCTCTGAACGAGACGTAGTTGAACATTCCGGCTCCTGGAAAGTTTTGCGTTTCTTGAAGATATTCGAAAAAATAGTACAACATGATTATTTTTCTTTAAAAGCTTTAATTAGTTCTTCTTTGTCGTCAAAATGAGACTTGATGCCTTGTGTGTCTTGGTATGTTTCGTGACCTTTCCCTGCGACAAGTATAATGTCGTTGGGTTTTGCAAGTGCCACTGCTGTTCTTATGGCCTCGTGTCTGTTTGTGATAGACAGAACTTTAGGGGCTTGTTCTTCGCTGAGGCCTTTTTTCATTTGTGCAATAATGTCATCTGGGTCTTCCAAACGGGGGTTGTCGCTTGTAAGAATGGCCATGTCGCTGAGTTGTGCGGCTATGGCAGCCATCTCGGGACGTTTTGTCGTGTCGCGATTGCCTCCGCAACCAACCACTGTTATTATGCGTTCTCCGTTTTTGCGTATTTCGTTTATTGTTGACAGGACATTCTTAAGTGCATCGGGAGTGTGGGCATAGTCAACAATGCCAACAATGCCCTTGTCGGAATGAACCATGTCAAAACGTCCTGCAGCACCTTGTAGGCGACTTGTCTCTACAAGAAGTTCGTTCTCGTCGAAACCAAGAAGCATTGCTGTGCCAAATATTGCCAACAAGTTGCTGGCATTAAAGCCGCCTACCAATTGCGTGAACACCTCTTTGTTGTTGATTTTCATCAGCATTCCGTCAAAGTGGCTTTCCATAACTAGTCCTTTAAAGTCGGCGTCGTGCTGTAAAGCATAGCTTTTTTTCGTGGCTTTTGTGTTTTGAAGCATTACTGCACCATTTTTGTCGTCCAAGTTTGTCAGTGCAAAGGCTCCGATAGGCAGGTCATCGAAGAATTTTTTCTTGGCATTGCGGTAATTGGCCATGGTTTTGTGGTAGTCAAGATGGTCGTGGGTAAGATTGGTGAAGATGCCTCCAGCAAACTTGAGCCCTGCAATACGGTTTTGCTCTATGGCGTGTGAGCTAACTTCCATGAAAGCCATTTCGCATCCTTTTTTAACCATCATGTCAAGAAGACGGTTCAGTTCGACAGGATCGGGTGTTGTGTGTGTCGATGCTATGACATCGCGGTCCACGATGTTCTCTATTGTTGAAAGCAGTCCGCACACATATCCTGCATTGGTGAACAGCCTGTACAAGAGTGTTGCAATTGTGGTCTTGCCATTGGTGCCGGTCACTCCGGTTAGTTTAAGTTTGTGCGAGGGGTTGTCATAGAAATTTGATGCAGCAATGCCTAATGTAATGGATACATTTTCGGTGACGAAATACGAAATCCCGTCTGTGAGTTGTTCAGGCAACACTTCACAAACAATCGCCCTAACCCCATTTTTTATGGCGCTGTCGATGAAACGGTGACCGTCAACTTGGGAGCCTTTGACTGCAAAAAACATGCTTTCAGCATTAGCGGTGCGTGAGTCGAAACTCAGGTTGCCTATTTCTTGCTCCGGATCGCCTTTTATGTCGGTCAGTCTGCAATTGGCCAATATGTCGCTTATCTTTTTCATTTTCCAAGTGTTAGTTCTATGGTTTGGTTTTTATTTATGCTTGTCTCAGGCGTAACGGATTGCGCTTTTACGTTTCCGTATCCGTTGAATTTTATTTTTATTCCTCTGTTTTCGGCCAAGTAAACAGCATCGGTGATGTTCATTCCGACAAAGTTTGGAACAGTTCCCGTTTCCGTGTCGGCACTTGAAATCACCACTCTGTTATTGGTGTCATCTACAGCTTTGTTTATGGAAACCCAAGCGTTTGAGTTGTTTCCTGCATTGTTTGTGAAATTTATGTTCGCGTTAGCCAATGTGGTCTGTGCATCCTTAAGTCTTATGGCTCCGTGTGTGGCGTTGCTGCTGTACGGCGTGTCGGCAGTGTCGGCTATTATACCCAGCCTTATGGCATATACTTTTTCAACGATGTCTTTGAATGTGGGCACTGCTATTTGTGCTGCAGACCATCCCTTTGACTTGTCGCGGGCTTTGCTTACGACTACAATGCACGAATATTTTGGCTTGTCGGCAGGGAAATATCCCACAAACGACGTGTTGTATATTCTGTTCAAATATTGTCCGTTTTCTACAGCGCGTGCCGTTCCTGTCTTGCCTGCGATTAGGAAAGGGGTGCCCTTCAGAATCTTTCCTGTTCCTCTTTGCACTACGCCTTCCATGGCACTTTTGGCCAGGCTGATGCTTTTCCCGGAAGCAATGCTTTTGTTTATCGTGACTGGTGCAAACTCCTTAATGGTGATGTTCTCTTTGCGTATCTCTTTCACAAATTGTGGTTTCATCATTTTCCCGTTGTTGGCTATGGCATTGTAGAAAGTGATGAGATGTATGGGTGCAACGGTAAGTGCATAGCCTATCGATATGCGCGACAATGCTGTCTTGTCGCCTGGTGGTATGGCAACAACGGGAGTTGATTCTCCGGCAATGTCAAGGTTCAGTTTCTCACCAAGGTTCATCGAATGCAGTTTCTTGATGAATTTTTCCTGGTTGTTGCCAAATTGGTTTGTGATAAGTTTTGCCGTACCTATGTTGGACGACTGCTCGATTATCTGTCTTACGCTCACCTTACCAGTTTCCTTGTTTATGACATGGTCGTCGTACATGTTTCTGTTGCCGAATTGCATCGGCCCTCCTGTGCCAATATAGATGTCTTGCTTGTCTATGTCAGCATCGGGATTTTCGTCAAGGTAGGCGAGCATGGAAGCAAGTTTGAAAACCGATCCTGGCTCGTAGTTGCCGTTTATTGCAAAGTTGTATGATTCAGTGCAAGTATCCCTTGTTTCGTCATATTGAAGACTTGTTATAGCGCGGACATACCCTGTCTCTACGTCCATTATGATAACACAGCCTTGGTCGGCTTTGTGGTATGAGAGACGGTTGCGAAGTGTTGTCTCTGCAATGTCTTGCAAGCATACATCGATGGTTGTTATGACATCAAGGCCGTTTTCGCCGTTACGGTTGCTATCCGACTTCACGGGTTGACGTCTCCTTCCGTTTATTATTCGCACCAACTGTTGCCCGTCCTTGCCTTTCAGAATGTCGTTATATGCTCCTTCAAGACCCAAGTGTATGTGTTTTGCCGTGTCTATGTCCTTCTCGTTGACATAACCAATGGTGCGGAAGGCAAGGCTGCCGTAAGGCATGACACGGCTCATGGTTTTTTCTTTTGTAAAGCCTTTGCACATGCTATTGTTTATGGCAATGAGTTTGTTGTAGTCTTCCACTGAGATGTGCTTCCCTATTGGCAGATAGCGGTTCCTTTTCTTTCGTCCATTATTTAGGTAGGTCTTCCATTCTTTGGCATTGCGTTTTGGTAGTATCTTGGTCAGTTCCTGGCAAAAGCTGTCTATTGTGTTGTTGAACACCGAGTCTTCTCTAATTGCTTCTGCCCATGAGTCGTAATAGACATCGTAAATTGGTACCGAGGTGGCGAGAAGGTCGCCGTTTTCGGTTATTATATTGCCTCTGGCGGCTTCTTCAACTTCGTTTTTGTAATATTGCTGTTCGGCTAGCTTCTTTAGTTCGTCACCTTCTTTTATTTGTACTTTTGCCGCTTTGACTATGATAGCAATCCCTACCACGAATGTAAAAAACAGCACAACCGCCGCTTTTAAAACGGTGTGCTTTGGCATCCTCTTATGTTCGTCTTTGCCCATACTGTATTATTCTTCGACTGGCTTTACTATTTCTATCTTTTTCATCGGCTCTTTAGACTCTTTGATGCCCCGATATTGGAGCTTCTTGACAAGTGACGATTGTTTTGTCTCTTTGGTGATGGCTGCTTTGAGATATATGTATTCTGTGTGGTATTGTTCAATTTTCTTTGTTAGGTTTCTTATTTGTGTATTTGTGTTTTCAACTTTATATGAACTGGCTATCAGTATCATCATAAGTAAAATTATGTAAAGGATGAAAGGGACTTGCTTGGCGAAGTTCTCTTTGGTGAGGAAGTCGCCGTTGAAAAAATGGTATATGTTGTTTATGGCGGAGCCAAGCCAACTTTTCGTCTTTTTGGTAGTGTCTCTGGCAGAGCTGATGGCAGTGTCTTCAGCAATGCTATCACCGGGTTCTCCTGGAAGTTCGGGTTCGGGAATGGTCTCGTCTATTATGAATTCTTCTTCGTCTTTGTTCATAGTTCATTCCTTTCTGCTATTCGCAGTTTTGCACTGCGTGCTCTGCTGTTGTTGCTTATTTCATCTTCAGACGGTGTTACGGGTTTTCTTGTCACTATATAATAAGGTGTCAGCAAGTTGCCGAAAAAGTCTTTCTCCGTTTCGCCGTCGGCGTTCCCGGTCTTCATGAAGTTTTTCACGATGCGGTCTTCGAGTGAATGGTACGACATCACCACAAGTCGTCCGCCAGTCTTGAGCACTTCGGGACATTGCCTCATGAAATCCGTCAGTACGTCAAGTTCCTTGTTCACTTCGATGCGCAATGCCTGAAATATCTGTGCTAGCACTTTGTTTTCCTTTCCTTTTGGAAGATGTGCGCTAACGGCTTGAACAAGTTGTTGCGTGGTACTTATTTCGTTGCTTTCGCGAGCTAAGACAATGTCGTTTGCAATGTTGTAGGCGTTGTTGAGCTCGCCATATTTGCGAAGTATTTTGCTTAGTTCTTCGGTGTCTGAAGTGTTGACTATGTCGGCAGCGGTGGTGCTGTTGCTTTTGCTCATGCGCATGTCAAGATTGCCGTCAAGGCGTGTCGAGAACCCCTTTTCTGCGGTGTCGAACTGGTGTGACGACACTCCAAGGTCGGCCAGTATGCCGTCAATGCGACCTTTGTGGTATAGGCGGATGAAGTTGCCGAAATAGCGGAAGTTCTGCGGTATGAAGGTGAATCGTGGGTCGTCGAATGCGTTTGCAGCTGCGTCTTCGTCCTGGTCGAAAGCGTAGAGATGACCGTTGCTTCCAAGCCTGTCCAAAATGGCACGGGAGTGCCCGCCGCCACCAAAAGTGACGTCGGCATATACACCGTCGGGCTTCAATCGAAGACCCTCTATGCACTCTTTTAACATGACAGGGTTGTGATACATTTCGACCTCCTCGTTTTATTGCTCGTTAAGGTTGTTGAACTGCTCTTCTATCAGCTGTCCAAACTCGTCGGCACTAAGCTTGTTTACTTCATCGTTGAAAGCCTTGCTGTCCCAGATTTCAAGATTTGCAGTGAGCGAGATGATGGTTACGTCCTTTACGAACCCTCCTTTTTTTATGAGTTCTTTAGGAATTAGCAGTCGGCCATTGCTGTCGGGCTTCACCAATCGCGCTCCCGCATTGTAGATTCTTATTGCATCTACGTTTTTCTTCTTGAACACGTCAAGACGCTGGAAACGCTCTTGCGTATTGCGCCAATCGCTCATGGTGAACATCTCAACACAGTTGGCATGCAGACCCGGGCGTAGCACAAAGCCCTCGTCGAAGGCTTCGCCCATCTGTTCCTTAAAAGTGGCAGGAAACATTAGGCGGCCTTTTCCGTCAAGTTTGCATTCGCATTGTCCTATCAAGCTGTTCATTTTTTTTGCCTTGTCTTTGAGAGTGTAAAATTAGTGCATTTTTTACCACAAACACCCATTTTTTGACACTTTTTTATCTTAAAAACTCTTAAAATAGAAAAATATTTATGAACAGCCATTGTGAATTACTTGAAATTCAATCAATTAATATATGTTTTTGGTGGTTGGAAATGGTGGGAGAAAGTGGACGTTTTTTTATGTTGCCATGTTTTTTAAGAAAAAGGCATTTTATCTGGCGTGGTGAAATGAAAAGTGGCATTTTTTGTGGCTGTCGTGTTCTTGTGTTTAACTTTTATAAGATTGTGAATGATATTTTGTTATTTTTGCAATTTCAAACTAAAATTATGACAAAACAATCAATATTGCTTTTGCTGTTTGTCTTTGCTTTTCGGTTTTGTGCTGCGGCAGTGACAGTAAAGGGTGTTGTAATTGACAAGACAGGGGGGCAGCCTCTTGAATATGCTACAGTTCAAGTTTATTCACAACCAGATAAGGCTTTCGTAAACGGGGTGATTACCGACACAAGGGGAAAATTTGAGTTGAAACTCGAAAAAGGAACTTATCTTTTTGAGATTCAATTTATTGGTTATATTTCTGTCAATAAGGAAGTCAGTGTTTCGGGCAGCAAGCCTGTCGTGGATATGGGTAAGATACAACTTTTGCCCGACCATCAGTTGCTTGATGAGGTGAGTATTGTTGCAGAGGCAAGCACATACGAGATGACACTTGACAAGCGTGTGTTCAATGTCGGCAAAGATGTCAGTGCCACTGCGGGTAATGCCATTGAGGTGCTTGAGAACATCCCTGCAGTTTCTGTTGACGTGGAGGGGAACGTAAGTCTTCGTGGCGACGAAGGCGTCCGCATACTCATTGACGGAAAGGAGTCGGGACTGTCCGGCATGAACACTCAAGATGCCTTGAGAACAGTACAGGCCGACATGATAGAGCGTGTTGAGGTTATCACCAATCCATCGGTGAGATATGATGCCGAAGGCTCGGCCGGAATCATTAACATAATACTCAAAAAAGACTTCCGCAAGGGCTTTAATGCGGCTGTCAATGTTCGTGCGGGATATCCGTGGCAGGCTGGCGTAGGACTGTCTGCCAACTATCGTATAAAACGTTTCAACTTTTTTGCAAGTTACAATTATAACTTCCGTTCAAATGTGGGAGGCGGTTACACGTCAACAAAACGTTTCGATATAAATCCGCTTAATGGCGACACCATATACACTCAACTAACCGAACAGAATACCGACCGCACTATGCTTCGAAATGGTCATAATGCCAGAATTGGCACCGATTTTTATGTCACTGACAACGACATAATCAGTCTTGCCTTCGTTTTCCGTCATTCAACAAGCCGAACAAATCCCATAGTAGCTTACAACGATATGTATCCACTTGCCGACTCCTTGTCGCTTTATGACGAGCGTAAAGAAAAATGGCAGGAAAAAGAACCTGCATACGAGTTGACTCTTGATTACGACAAGATGTTTGACCGTAAGGGACAGAGCTTGAAGGCCTCTGTAAGGTATTTCTACAATTCCGAACTGTCAAATTCTGATATTACCGAGTTTGTCTATCCAAATTCCGATAAGGAAAAGTGTCTTTCGGAATTGTTTCAGAAGACCAAAGCCGACGAGACACAACACAATGTGCAAGCCACTTTCGACTATGTGCATCCCTTTGCAACCAAAGCCGTGTGGGAGATAGGTGCCAAATACACATGTCGAGGCATAACTAGTGTTTCTGGGGTGACGCAACTTGATGAGGATTCTGTTTATGTCCGTTTGCCTGACTATTCATACGACTTCAGTTACAGGGAACAGGTGGCTGCTCTCTATACCAGCATAGGAAACGACTGGGGCAGATGGTCGGGTCAGATAGGCGTGCGAGCCGAGATGACTGATATTCGCACTGTTCTGCGTGATTATGGCGGGACGGGCATTGACAGTATCAATGGCGGCAAACCGTATGTCAATTTATTCCCAAGTGCTCATTTGAACTATTCTTTTAACGAGACTAACCAACTGCAACTAAGCTACACACGCCGTATCCGTCGTCCTGGATATTGGGAGATGAGCCCTTTCCGTTCGTACAACGACAACCGAAACATACGAATGGGAAATCCTTCCCTGAAACCTGTATTCATGGATAGTTTTGAGTTTGGTTATATCCATTTTTGGGATAAGGCCACGTTCACTTTTACGACATATTATCGTCATGGAACAAATACAAAGCGCCATTATACATATCTTGTTGATAGCGTGTATTATAGTATGCCGATTAACTTCGGAAAGAGCAACGACTTCGGTGTCGAAGCTGTGGTGCAGGGCAATGTGACAAAGTGGTGGAACCTCAATGGGAATGTCAACTTCTTTAGGTCTCATTCAAAAGGCTCTATCGACAGTGTTGAGTATGTCACCAAGTCATGGATGTGTTTTCTTCGCGTTGTGTCCAAGTTCTCGATAAAGAAATGGTTTGACTTCCAAATCACGGGGCATTACCATGCTCCTCACGAAGAGCCTCTTGGCCATCGTGATGGCGAGTGGTGGATTGATATGGCTGTCAGTAAAGATTTGTTTCATGGCAATGGCACCATCACTTTCAACGTGCGCGATGTCTTTGGTACACGAGGGCATGGTGGAGACTCGTGGGGCGATAATTTTGTGAAATACAGCACAAGTACGTGGAACAAGACCTCGTTCCAACTTAATTTCAGTTATCGCATCAACCAACAGCAAGGAACCAAGCGTGACAAGCGTAATATGGGTGGCGACGATGACGGCGGCGAAGGGGATGAAGGGGAGTATTGATGTGCCGTCCGTAATGGTTTTGCCAAAAAAATCTCAGGTTATGCTTAGGGTTTCAAAAATATGATTATTTTTGCAGTCCTAAACGAAAGCCACTTTAGCTCAGTTGGTAGAGCAACGCATTCGTAATGCGTAGGTCGCCGGTTCGAGTCCGGCTAGTGGCTCACAAGATTGAAAATCAGCCGTTCGGCTGATTTTTGATTTTATTGCCTCTAATGTTTATTTTCTTCCAAAGTCGGCCGGTATCTCGCCCCATATCTCAGTCTTCCATTTTAATATTGGCACGTCGATGGTGTTGTTTTGAAGCCAATTTTCGGCACGCGCTATTATCTCGAATAGTTTTGCGTTACGTTGACTGGATTTCAGTTTTGTCTTGCATTTCTTTTGCCTTATCCATAGTTGCGCATTTACCGAGTCACTGTATATCGGATAACTCAACCCGTACTTTTTTTGGTATGACAGCGCATGGACTATGGCCAGGAACTCGCCTATGTTGTTGGTGCCATAGTCATAAACGCAACTTTTGAATATTTCAGTGTTTGTCTCAACAAACACTCCTCTATACTCCATCTTTCCGGGATTGCCCGAACATGCTGCGTCAACAGCGATGGCTTGTGCTATGGGCTCCTCAGTAGAATCTTGTTGTTTGGTTTGCGGGAAAGCGGCTCTTATTGTCTGCTTGTAGGCTTGATGTCCCATTTTGAATGCTTTTTTTGCCTCTTCTGCATCAGAGAACCCTTTGTATAAGGCACCCTGAAAACCTGCAATTTGCTCCTTGCAACTCTCCCAGTCGCTGTAAATGCCTATGTTGCGACCGAACCATACTACATAATATTTGTTTTTTGCCATGCCACAAAATTATAGAAAAAAGAGGTTGATTAGAGTTTTTTTTATAAAATTGCAATTCATTTTAAATAAAACACCGACTTTTGTTGGCACAAATTTGTCATTTGAAAAATAGAGAGAGATGAATATAATTATTGCTGGTGACGGCGAACTGGGACTTCATTTGGCTGAGGCTCTTGTAAGAGGCAATCACAACATCACCATTGTTGACCCCCATGAGGAATTGCTTAAAATGGTTGAATCGCACACCGATTTGATGACTATCACAGGCGACTCCACTTCCATTTCGGTGCTTCAGCAAGCCAATGCGAAGAAGACTGATATGCTGATAGCAGTGCTTCATGACGAGCACATCAACCTTTTGACATGCCTTTTGGCGAAGAAGTTGGGCACAAAGAAAGTTATCGCGCGCGTCAACACCATGGAGAACCTTAGCCCTGAAGTGTGGCGTATGTATCAAGACCTTGGTATTGATGGGATGCTTTCGCCAGAGGATATAGCAACACAGGAGATAGTGTCGCTGCTCAAGCAGAATGCTTCACTCGAGACATACGACTTTGCCGGTGGAAAACTTCAGCTTTTCATGGTGAAACTTGAGCATGAAGCCGAGATTCTGGGCAAGACGATAGATGAGGTTATGCAACAGTATAGCCACATCGACTTCCTTGTTGCAGCCATACACCGACGCCAGAATACTTTCATTCCTCATGAGGACTATGTCTTCGCCGTTGGAGACATGGTTTATGTTGTCACAAAACCGCATGCAGTCAAAGATATCATCAAGATAAGCGGCAAGAAACAAACAGACATACATAATGTTATGATTGTTGGTGGCGGGCGTGTGGGGAAAATTACCGCCAGGCGTCTTGAGAACGACATGAACATAAAGATTCTCGAAAAGGACAAGAGCCGTTGCATGGAACTTACCAATCTTCTTGGCGAAGCCCTTGTGGTTAATGCTGATGCACGAAACATTGACATGTTGGAAGACGAGGGCGTCAAAAACATGGACGCCTTCATTGCCGTGACAGATAATACTGAAACCAATATCCTTACATGTTTGCAAGCCAAAACCCTTGGCGTGAAGAAAACTATCGCCTTGGTTGAGAATATTGACTATATTGACATCTCTCAGAATATAGGCATTGACAGCGTCATAAATAAAAAACTTATTGCGGCCAGCTATATGGTGCGTTATACTCTTGGCGCAAAAGTTTCATCAATGAAATGCCTTAGTGGCATTGACGCCGACATAGTGGAGTTTCAGGTGCGTATGGGGTCTGCCGTGACTCGAAATCCCATCGGCAAACTCAACATGCCGCAAGGCGCTGTCATTTGTGGCATAACCCGTTTCGACGAAAGTTTCATAGCCTTGCCCGACGTGCAAATCGAACCCGACGATCTTGTTGTAGTATTGGCATTGCCCGATGCAATTGGTGCCATGGAGAAACTGTTCAATTGAGATGGAAAACAAAGTCAGCATTCCTATTATCGTGCGCTCACAAGGCATTATGCTCCTTATTGAGGGAGTGTTCATGCTTTTGGTGATACCGGTAACTTATATGCGCGACTCTGGTCTTAACACTTTTGCCATGCCTATGTCGGCAATGCTGACAATTTTGTCAGGTTTTGTGCTGTATTTCCTTTCTCGACGTAAGGCAAAAGGGCAGGGGTTTGGTGAACGCGAGAGCATAATAATAGTTTCGATTTCTTGGCTTACACTGTCGCTTTTTGGTTGCATGCCTTATATGCTGAGCGATACGCTCAACAATTTCACCGATGCTTTTTTTGAAGCGCTCTCGGGCTTTTCTACCACAGGCGCTTCTGTTATCGCCAATCTTGATGCCGTGAACGATGACATTCTGTTCTGGCGCAGCCTGACACAATGGATGGGTGGTCTGGTAGTACTCATCTACTTGTCGGCAATACTCCCTTCTATAGGTTTTGGTGGAATGCATCTGTTTGCTAACGAACTGAATGGAATCAATTATACTAAGGTTCACCCGCGCATCTCGCACACTGTTGCCTTGTTGTGGCTTGTTTACATGGCTTTCACCGTGTTGGAGTTGCTGCTGTTGCGTTGCGGAGGCATGGACACATTTGATGCAGCCTGCCATTCTCTTACTACTGTTTCGTTAGGCGGTTTCTCCACTCATAACGACAGCATATCGTCGTTCTCGGCTTTCTCGCAGATTGTGATAATGACTTTCATGGCAATAGCCGGATGCAATTTTGCACTAATTCTTCTTGCCATCTCTCGTAGCCCTAAAATATTGCTGAAAAATCAGGAATTCAAGACGTTTATAACCTATTTTCTCATAGCTGGAGTGGCCATAACATTGGGCCTGTATTTCATAAAAGGCGATGGCTTTGGCAATTCGTTGCGCGAAGGTTTTGTTAGCGTGATTTCTACAATGACGACCACTGGCTTTTTTGTTTCGGATTATGACACATGGCCCACATCGCTTATGGTGGTGCTGTTCTTGCTTATGTTCATTGGAGCCAGCACAGGCTCGACCTCTGGAGGCATAAAGATCTTGCGTCACCTTATTTTCTTGGAAGATGCCACTATAGAACTCAAACGTCTCATACACCCCAATGCCGTGTTGCCTGTGAAAGTCAATGGCAAGTCGTTGTCGAGAAGCGTGACGCAGAAAAACAATACATTTATATTTGTTTATTTCCTTTTCTTTATTGGCGGTGTCGTGGCTTTGCGTGTTATCGGCCTTGACTTCAACACGTCGATGGGGTGCTCTATAGCTTCGCTGAGCAATCTGGGTACGGGTATAGGCAATGTTGGCCCCTTCGGAAACTACGCCTACCTGCCAGCAGCAGCAAAATGGATTTCTGCACTGCTCATGCTTTTGGGACGTGTTGAATTGTTCACGTTGCTTATGCCTCTCTCCCGCAGCTTTTGGAGAAACTGAGAAAAACTTGTCGTTCAGGACCCCAAAAACATTGTTTCTATTTAGAATATTTATAAATTTCACCAAATTCATACAAAGTATGGTTGATATGTTATATATTTGCAGCACTAATTCAAAACTTAAAGATTATGGCTTATAAAATCACTGACAGCTGCGTAGCTTGCGGCACTTGCATCGACGAATGTCCAGTTGGTGCTATTTCGGAAGGCGACATTTATGTGATAGACGCTGACCAATGTGTGGGTTGTGGCACTTGCGCTAGTGCTTGCCCTAACGAAGCAATTGTGGAAGACTAATGCCAACCATAAGATGTAGCCCCGAACTCGGGGCTACGTTGTTTTGCAAAATGTCTAAATCGTTGTTCATAATTGCTTTATATTGTTGATTAATCAATTTTGGCAAGGTTTTTGATACTTGCTTTACGTTCTTTGAACAAATAATACAAATTATAAACTAATAACAAAAACAAAAAAAATGAAAAAGTTATTTTTAGCACTCGTGTGCTTTGCTAGCGTTGCATTTTTTGCAAGCTGTGGTAAAGACACTGACAAGAACCCTCTTGTTAGCATCAATGCTGACAAAACCACTATCAAAACTGGTGAAGAAGTGACACTCACAATTACTGCTGATGCAAATGCAACTTCAAAGAAAGACTTGAGCTCAGTAAAATTTGTTGTCTTCAACAATGGAGAAAACGCATTTGACACCACTTACACTGCTAGCGGTCTTACCTTTAAGGAGGAAATCGTACTCGCTCTTACCAATGCTACTGGCGCAAACACTGTTTTCGAGTGTACTGCCACTGCAACAGACGCTGCTGGCCTGAAAGCTACCAAATCTGTTAATATCACTGTTGAACCTAAAACTGAAGAGCCTCTCGAATCAACCGCTTTCACTTGGAACCGTAAAGGTAGCAACCACCCTGCCACTGGCCTCGATCAATTCGGTCTTGAATGGAAAGGTAACTATCAAAAGGCTATCTATGCTACCATTACTCCAGCCTCTGGTGTAACTATGTATGAGTTCGCTTCAAGTGTTTATACAGATGTTGTTACAGAATCACAGAAAGTTGCCGCCTTCGAAAAAGCAACTGTTATTACGCAATGGAAAGAGTTCAATGTTGCTGGTTCAACAAGCCAAACATTTGACAAAGTTATCGGCACCAAGACATCTGATGGCAAATACCACCTTATTCACATCACCAAAGGCACTTACACTTACACTTCAGATACCGGCACTGATGCAACAATCACTGGTGTGGCTAAATAATCTTTGCTATTGAATAAACTCAAAAAAGCACCCAATTGGGTGCTTTTTTTTCATATTTTGCCACAAATTGGGTGTTTTAGTTGCCTTGAATTTGCTGAGTCTATTGTTTGCTTCAAACAAAACATCATTCGTTATTTGCTATTTGAGGACGAACAATACATACCTGTTGTTATGAAACTGTCGCAGTGGGATGGCTATCTGGACTTGCCCTTGTTTTATCCAAATCAAAATGTTTTTCGTCTTGTTTGTGATAAGGATGTATTGTCCCGTCTTTATATACTTTAACAATCATTATTGATTTGGTGCCGAGAAAGCATAATGAAAAATGTCTCCATGCCTCTATCCCGATATGTTTTGTATTGTCTGGCTTCGTGTCGTCTGAACATCGTAAATATTCACCTTTTCCATCCATATTTTTAGGTAGTTCACAGCCATATTCCTCGCATACGAATATCTGTGATTTGTCTTATGACGAATCATCTTTTTTGTATTTTTGTGCCATATTATTTAATGTAGATATGAAAGAAATCTTGTATGTTGGCATTGGCAGTTGCTTGGGAGGCGTTGCACGTTACATAGTTTCATCATTGTTTCGCCATGGTGGCGGGTTTCCATGGGGTACTTTTGTGGTTAACCTATGTGGTTGCTTTCTGATAGGTCTTTTGGCGGGTGTCTTTTCGCGTAATGCCTCACAGCCGCTCAACCTGTTGCTTACTGTCGGCTTTTGTGGTGGCTTCACAACGTTTTCCACCTTCTCGCGCGAAAGTCTTGTTCTTGTGCAATCGGGCCAATGGCTGACCCTTGTCGCCTATGTCGGATTGAGCGTAATCATTGGTGTCGCCCTTACGGCAATAGGTTATGCTCTTGCAAAAGGTGCAGTTCTCGATAAGCTGTTGTAATCGTTTGATGGTTAGAAACTTATTCTGTCTTCAGATGATTTTAAATAGAATTTCGTGTCTTTGTTGACGATAGAGCTACTGTTTTTGGGGCATATTGCAATTTGATAAATCTTAAGGTGTTTCTAATCAAATCTCATTTACATACAAATTGTTGCCTTGTGAAATTGATTATATGACGAAAGGATTGCCTTTACAAGCAACAAAGGACACTGGCACACGCCGGCAAGGGAGTAAATGGCATGATGTGGTAACCTTGTTTACTACAAGAACAGGCTTGAACAGACAATGCGACTTGGCACAAATAATAATATATAATATGCTTATTGTCTGCATTTCCATAAAAAAATATTCAAAAAACGAAAAAACAATAGAAAAATATATAGATTTGCAGTGTTGTTATCTTTTGATTCTGTTTAACGGACTTCGCAGGAACTGGAGAAAAGACATGAAATTGTTAAAAATAGAAGTCCTCTATTGTTACTTTGCACCATTAATAACTAAAAATCTATAATTATGAGAAAACTATTATTTGCTTTGTTTATAGCGCTTGCCACAATGTTTACAGCATGCGAAAACAACGATGCCAAACTGGTTGAGGGTCTCAAAGGCTCCTGGAAAGGAGAAAGCAAGGTTGGCGGCAAAACTGTTAGTGTGGAATACCAATACTTTGAAAGCACTGACGGCAAAACTGGAAAGTTTGTTGAGATAACAAACCTTAGCTACCTTGATTCACTGAATGGTGTTGAATACGCCATTCCATATTTGGCTTATGTTGGCGGTGAATATTCAGTTGAAGATGGTTGGTTCAAGATCAAATATTATCCAGAGACCACCAATATCGATTTTGACCAAAATGCCATTTTGGACTATGCTGCCGACTTTCTGCAATACCAGTCAGAAATAGGAGACACTACATGGGCTGACGAGACTCCAGAAAGCCTAAAAGCATTTTTCATTGAAACTCTGACAGACGGATGTGTCAACGATTGGCAAGAATCTTGCGAGGACTTCAACAACAGCATAATCGACAGCTTTGATAACTTGTATATTGACGAAAACACAATGAGTTTCAAGTGTGGCGACTTGGGAAAGGTTGAGTTTCAGCGCAAAAATCACAACTTCTTTGATGAATACCCATACTAAAAGAAGAATACTGTTTGCATATCACTTAACCGCATTATAAGACCAAACAAAAAAAGAGGACTATGACCTATACCCAGATAGTGCTTTGTCGAACTTCTGGTTGTTTCATCACTTGTCCTCTTTTTCCTTATATACGTTTAAGGCTTATTAGCCAAGGAAACTCAAAACATTGTTTTCAATACGTTTGAGCAGGTCTTCAGAGTCGAATGACTTCTGGAACTTGGTTCCTGTCACTTTCTCGTAGAGTTCAATATAGCGTTCAGACACGCTGTTTACATAGTCGTCAGTCATTACAGGCTCGGTCTGACCCTCTTTGCCTTGGAATCCGTTTGCCATAAGCCACTCTCGCACAAACTCTTTTGACAACTGTATCTGAGGGTCGCCTTTGGCAAAACGCTCCTCATATTGGTCAGCAATGAAATATCGTGACGAGTCGGGTGTGTGTATCTCATCCATGAGTACTATCTGGTCGCCGATCTTGCCAAACTCATATTTGGTGTCAACCAGTATAAGGCCTTGTTTGGCTGCTATTTCGCTGCCACGCTGGAATAGTTTTCTGGTGATGTCTTCAATTTGTTTGTAATCGCTTTCACTGATAAGGCCTTTGGCAATAATCTCTTCTCTGGAGATGTCCTCATCATGTCCTTCTTCGGCTTTTGTTGTAGGTGTGATGATGGGTTGGGCAAAGCGTTGGTGTTCACGCATTCCATCGGGTATCTCAACGCCACAGATTGTGTGTTGACCACTCTTGTAGGTGCGCCACGAACTGCCTGTAAGATAGCCCCTTATTATCATCTCAATGGGGAATGGCTTGCACAAGCGTCCCACAGTAACCATTGGGTCGGGTGTGGACAGTTTCCAGTTAGGAACGATGTCGGCAGTGGCATCAAGAAACATTGATGCTATCTGATTGAGTACCTGACCTTTAAAAGGAATGCCGCGTTTCAGAATGACATCGAAAGCCGAAATTCTATCGGTAGCTACCATAATAAGGTATTTGTCACCGATGAAATAGCAGTCGCGCACTTTGCCGTGATAGACCTTTGTCTGTCCCGGGAAGTGGAAATCAGTTTTTGTTAAAGCGTTCATAGAATTAATATGTTTGTTGGGTTTTATTCGTCATCAATTTTTTTTGCATGATTATTGTATGCGTTCACGATGTCGGTCACAAGACGATGACGCACTATGTCTTTTTCGTCAAGGTAAATGAACTCGACCCCTTTCACACTATGCAGGATCTCGGTAGCCTGTGGCAGTCCTGAAGGCACACGCGGTGGCAAGTCTATCTGTGTCACGTCACCTGTAACGATGAATTTTGCCGACCGTCCCATACGGGTTAGAAACATCTTAAGCTGAGGTCTGGTGGCATTTTGTGCCTCGTCAAGAATGACAAATGCGTTGTCCAGTGTACGTCCACGCATAAAAGCCAAAGGAGCTATTTCGATTGTCCTGTCGGCAATATATGAATCCAGTTTGGCAGAAGGGAGCATGTCGTACAAAGCGTCATAAAGCGGTTGGAGATAAGGGTCAAGTTTGTCTTTGAGGTCGCCAGGCAGAAAACCCAAGTTTTCACCTGCCTCAACAGCCGGACGAGTAAGCACTATTCGTTTCACCTGTCTCGATTTTAGTGCACGCACAGCAAGAGCCACGGCGGTGTAGGTCTTGCCAGTACCGGCAGGGCCGATGGCAAAAACAAGGTCGTTGCTGTCAACGGCTTTCACCAAGCGGCGTTGATTGGCAGTCCTGGCTTTTATTGCCGCACCTCCTCTGCCAAATACAAGCACATCACCATCGTTGAAAGTGCTAACAAGTTCATTGTCGCTTCGGGCCGACATGACCTGGGCAATACTATTTTCGTCCAGTTTGCCATTTCGCTCAATGATGTTGCTCAGCATGCCGAAACGCTCAACAAAGGTGTCCACTTCGTCTTCGTCACCAATCACTTTGACAAACTCACCACGCGCTATGATCCTCAATTTTGGGAAACACTCGCGCATCGTTGCCAGATGCTTGTCGTTGGGACCGTAGAGTTCCGACAAACTGATGTTCTCCACCTTTAATATATGTTCTGCCATTGCCGTAATGGTTTCCGTTTCGACTTGCAAAGATAAAGCTTTTGTTGGTTTTCAACAACACAAATTAAAATATGTCTCCACGGCATAGAGCGACATATTATCCTGAACCGCGCCCTGAGTGTGTAGAAGGGCTGCCCTACGCCAGGGGCAAACCAAGAGAGTTCGCAATACGAAGAAATAAATATTGCAATTTTCTCAAACTTTGACAATAACTTGTACGAATTAAAACGAGGTTCCCTTCGACAGGCTTAGGGAGTGAAAAATACTTCCTTTCGCGCTTTGCAGTCACATATTACAAACCATGCGCCTCACCACTTTACCATCACTGCGAGCGACTGCGGAAAACAGAAATTTATCAAATACTGTCGTAATCAAGCAAAAAGTCGAACAAGCCCATAGTGATGATGCCCTGTTTGTCTGTTTTGCGCTTTATGTCGTCACCAACAATGATTATCTTACGGAAATTATCATTTGTATTAAGCAGTGAACGTTTTTCTTGCGCTGTTTTTTCATCGGTTTTTCTCGCTGAATTATCATTTTACGGTACTTTTTTGTGGTAAACCACATATTTTTCACTGCAAAAGTACAGGTTTATTTCAAGTAAGCAAAAAAAGTAATCTTTTTTGCAGCAACGGTGCCGCCATTCCAAATATGTCTTCTTGAACTGCACCCTGAGCCTTATGTTGGCGAGTTTGACGAGCATTTCAAACCAATTCACTCTTTTATTGTAGGTAGCGGAGGAATGCCCGTCGAGGAATTTCTGTCCTGCAAGGTGGATGGTCTTTTCTGAAAAATCTCATTTCCCCTTTGCTTGTTGAATCTATAATGGCTTATGGCTTAAAGTTTTTCCAAACCCCATTCAGGAAAAATACTTACCTTTGCGGCAAATACTCCACTATGACCCTAAGTGTATTCTCGGACGAAAATTATATGAAGCAGGCTCTCGGCGAGGCCCAGCGGGCTCTTGAAGAAGGCGAGGTGCCGATAGGTGCCGTCATGGTTGTGAACAACAAGGTTATTGCCAAGACGCACAACCTCACCGAGACCCTCAATGATGTGACGGCACATGCCGAGATGCAGGCCATCACTGCCGCCGCCAACGCCCTTGGCGCAAAATATCTTGACGAATGCACCCTTTATGTCACCCTTGAGCCTTGCCCCATGTGCGCCGCCGCTCTTGCACACGCACATATTAAGAAAGTTGTGTGGGCTGCCAACGACGACAAGAACGGCTTTCATCTTTATGGCGACATGCTTCATCCCAAGACAGAGAGTGTGAATGGAGTGATGGAAAATGAGTGCTCCACACTAATTCAGAAATTTTTCAAGTCAAAACGGATTCCTTAAGTGATTAAGTCAATCCTTAATGTTGACAGTTGTCATCTTGTTGTCTTGTCTAAGAGGATAAAACAGGATTGTTGTATGTCATTTTGTCATGTTTTTGTCAGTTTTTGGTTTTTGGCACAATGATTGACTATAGAGTATCGAAGTGTTTAGAAAATAATTAAAAATAGGAGAATAAAAATATGTCAAAAATCATTGGAATCGACTTAGGAACCACCAACTCGTGTGTGTCTGTCATGGAAGGTAATGAGCCTGTTGTGATAGCCAACAGCGAGGGACATCGCACCACCCCTTCGGTGATTGCTTTCACCGACAACGGCGAACGTAAAGTTGGCGAACCTGCAAAACGTCAGGCCATCACCAACCCACAACGTACCATCTATTCAATCAAGCGTTTCATGGGTGAAACCTTCGACAAGGTTAATAATGAAATGAACCGTGTGCCTTACAAAGTTGTACAAGGTCCTAACAATACACCTCGTATCGACATCGACGGCAAGAACTATACCCCACAGGAAATTTCGGCTATGGTGCTTCAGAAAATGAAGAAAACCGCAGAAGACTTCCTCGGGCAGACTGTGACCGAAGCTGTCATCACTGTGCCTGCCTATTTTAGCGACTCACAACGTCAAGCCACAAAAGAAGCTGGCGAGATTGCAGGCCTGAAAGTGCGCCGAATAGTCAATGAGCCTACTGCAGCAGCCCTTGCATACGGTCTTGACAAAAAGAAATCGGACGTGAAAGTGGCAGTGTTCGACCTTGGTGGCGGTACCTTCGACATCTCTATCCTTGAACTTGGCGACGGGGTGTTTGAAGTGAAATCCACCAACGGCAACACCCACCTTGGTGGTGACGACTTCGACGAAGTCATCATCAACTGGCTTGCAGAGGAGTTCCAAAAAGACAATGGCATAGACCTGCGTAAAGACCCTATGGCACTGCAACGTCTGAAAGAAGCTGCCGAGAAGGCAAAGATTGAACTCTCATCTTCAAGCGAGACCGAAATAAACCTGCCTTACATAATGCCAGTGAACGGCATACCACAGCACCTTGTTCGCACATTGAGCCGTGCTAAGTTTGAGCAACTTGCTGACAAACTGATTCACGACACCCTGGAGCCTTGCCGCAAGGCACTTGAAGACGCAAACCTTTCCGTGAACGACATTGACGAGGTGATACTCGTAGGCGGCTCAACACGTATCCCTGCCATTCAGAATATTGTCCGTGACTTTTTCAAGAAAGAGCCTTCAAAGGGTGTCAACCCCGACGAAGTCGTGGCAATCGGTGCCGCTATTCAGGGCGGTGTGCTGACTGGCGAAGTTAAAGACGTGCTGTTGCTTGATGTGACCCCATTGTCGCTCGGAATAGAGACACTCGGCGGTGTGATGACAAAACTCATCGATGCCAACACAACAATACCTACTCGCAAGTCGCAAGTGTTCTCAACAGCAGCCGACAACCAGTCGGAAGTGACCATCCATGTACTTCAAGGCGAGCGTCCTATGGCCGCACAGAACAAGTCAATCGGACAGTTCAATCTGACAGGCATCATGCCAGCACCTCGTGGCATTCCACAAATCGAGGTTAGCTTCGACATTGACTCAAACGGCATCCTTAATGTGTCGGCCAAAGACAAGGCCACTGGCAAGGAGCAGAAGATACGTATCGAAGCATCGTCAGGCCTTACCGACGCCGAGATTGAGCGTATGAAGAACGAGGCTCAAGCCAACGCAGAAGCCGACAAGAAAGAGCGTGAACGTATCGACAAGCTCAACCAGGCCGATAGCGTCATCTTTCAGACTGAGAAACAGCTGAAAGAATATGGTGACAAGATACCTGCTGACAAGAAAGCAGAGATCGAGAGTGCCCTCGGTAAATTGAAGACCGCTCACCAAGCACAAGACCTTGCAGGCATTGACGCAGCCATGAACGAGATGAACGCCATGTGGCAGAAAGCCAGCGAGGAGATGTACAAGAATGCCAGCACACAAGGTGGGCCACAAGGCGGCTTTGACCCTAACAACATGGGTGGCAACGCCAGCCAAGGACCTCAGAACGGAGGAAATGACGACACTGTCACCGATGCTGACTTCGAGGAGGTAAAATAATGTAGATAAACAACTATTTATCAAAAATAATCAAATGAGTGTAGCACAATATGTTACACTCATTTTTTTGTTAATATTTTTCGTTTTTTATGCTTATATATGGATTATTTATTGTATATTTGCAACATATTTGTAACGCGACTTAATTAACGATAAGGTGCGACTTATATATACTTAACGCTACTTAATTCAACTAAAAACATACGATATATGCCTGCAAGTAAGTATAAATTAGAACGAAAATGCGAAATGTGCGGAAGCACCTTTTTTGCTAAAACTGTTTATTCTGTATACTGCTCTAAACGTTGTAGTGAGGCTGCATACAGAGCAAAAAAACGTGAAGAGAAAAAAGAACAACACAGACAGGAACTTGCAAATAAAGTTCCACAAGAACGCCCATACATTTCCATAGCCGAAGCCGTTGCGATGTTCGGAATTTCACGAGATACTATTTACAGGCTAATAAGAAATGGTAATCTGCCAGCAGTCAATTTGGGAGTACGACTTACAAGAATCAGTCGTGCCCATATCGAAAGTATGTTTCCGTTGGTAGAACCAAAACCGCAAACAACGTCAACGCCTCAACCAACAAAATCATACAATTTTGACGCTTCCGATTCCTATACAATCGGTGAAGTGTCAACAAAATACAGTGTTTCCAATTCCACTGTTTACAAAACCATCCGCAAGATAGGTATTCCCACTTGTCAAAAGGGAAAATATGTATTTGTGCCGAAAGCAGAAATCGACAAAGTGTTCAACCCAAGCAAATAAGCCACCATGAAGAAAGCCCTCGTCAATACAAAAGTTACGGTCAAACTTCGTAAGCCAGAATATCACAACGAGTGGTATCTGATAATCGAGAGTTATCCAGTGTTCAAGCCTGGTAGCACAAAGCCAAACCGTGTTATTGAGGCAATCAACCGCACCGTCACAACCCCAATTTGGGACAAGTCGCGCACAGCCCGAA
>JAZLGA010000027.1:0-2828 GCA_045616045.1 Bacteroidales bacterium
CTTACTAACAACGAGAACATAGCCCGTTTAGTGAAAACGATAGGCAAAAGCAAGATGTCGGTTAAGGAAATGTTGGAGGCAGTGGGGTTGAAAGACAGGGAGAACTTTTTGGAGTTTTCCTTGAATCCTGCCATAAAGGATAAATATGTGAAGATGCTCTATCCAGACAAGCCCAATCATCCTCGCCAGAAATACTTGCTAACGGTGAAAGGGCTGGCGTTGTGTTCTTATTTGAAGTGAGGATTTGTGGCGATGACTACGGGAAACGGGACCGTGAGGCACGAGCATCATTTTGGTTTTATGTGTCGTGCGCCACTAAGTCTCTAAGTCAATAAACCACATACCCCACAACACCAGCAGCTACTATAAGGTTGATGGGATTCGTCTTGAAGAAGTAGGATGCCACAAAACTTATCACACAAATCACTATGCTGATGTTGTTGTTGTGGAAGCCTGCGTCGGTGAAGTTGTTGGTGTTCATCATGGCGATGCCTGCCGAGAGGATGAGGCCTGCGATGGCGGGCTTCAGCACTTTCAGGGTGTCGTCAGTGATGGATTTGTATTTCTTGTTGAACAGAAAATGTGCGATGAGTATCACCAACAGCATGGAAGGGAGACATAACGCAACGGTTGACAAGGCGGCACCCCAATAGCCAGCCACCTCATAGCCCACGTAGGTGGCAATGTTTATGGAGACGGGCCCTGGGGTCATCTGTGAGACGGCCACCATGTCGGCAAACTCTGTAGAACTCATCCAGGCGTGTTCTTCGACCACTTCTTGCATGATCATGGATAGCATGGCATAGCCACCGCCAAAGCCAAGGATGCCAATCTTGATGAATGTCCATATAAGTTGCAGATAAATCATAGCTTACCCTCCCTGCTTTTCTTTTCGTTGTAGTAGGCGTATGCTACACTGCCGATGATGGCAGCGACGATGACATAGACCGAGGCTACTTTGAGCCATGCTATCAGTGTTACGACTGTGGCGAACAGCAGCAGTGTCTTCCATGTCAGTTTGGCGGATTGTATCATGCGTATCGAAGGCGCAAGGATGAGAGCCACCACGCAGGGACGTATGCCCTTGAAGATTCGCTCAATAGTGGGGTTGTCCTTGTAGTCCTTGAACAGCGTAGCTATGAGAAGTATGATGGTAAAAGAGGGGAGTATGGCTCCCAGCATGGCGGCGAGGCCACCTTTAAGTCCCGCTATGCGCCGACCTACATAGAGTGCAGTGTTCACAGCAAAAACACCAGGCAGCGACTGCACAACGGCTATCATATCCCAAAACTCGTAGCTTCCAATCCATTTCTTCTTGTCCACGACAGCTTTCTCCACCATAGGCAACATTGCATAGCCACCGCCCAAAGTGAATGCCCCAATCTTTAAAAAGGCATAGAATAGTTGAAAGCAGATTTTCATTTTATAGTTGTATGCTTTTGATATAAAAAAAGCCGCTGTTGGCGGCCTTTAAGATAAAATAAAGTATTTGCCTTTATTATTTTTCGCGGTGTGCCTCTTTGATTCTGGCTTTCTTGCCGCGCAAACCTCTGAGATAGTAGATGCGTGATTGACGTACTGCACCTTGTTTGTTAAGTACGATGCTGTCAATCATGGGTGATGCAATAGGAAACACTCTTTCAACACCGATGTTGTTTGATATCTTGCGAATGGTGAAGGTAGCGGTCTTGCCACTGCCTGCACGTTTGATAACAACACCTTGGAATCTTTGCAGACGCTCTTTGTTTCCTTCAACAATTTTGTAGGTGACGGTGATGGTGTCACCGGCTCGGAACTGCGGAAAGTCTTTCACGACATTCTGGTTCTCAACGAATTGGATTAATGAATTCTTACTCATCTTTATATTATTATTTATACTTTTCTCTCCAATAGACAAAAATCGGCTGCAAAAGTACAAAAAAAATCTATTCAAGCAACCATTTGCGTTTTATTTTTTTATTTTTTTATACATTTCTGGCCTGCGCTCTTTTGTTCTCTCGATGGACTGTTGCATTTTCCATTCGTTAATCTTGCGGTCGTCGCCCGACAGTAGTATGTCAGGAACGGCCCAGCCTTTGTATTCGCGAGGCCGCGTGTAGACGGGTGGTGACACCAAGCCGTCCTGAAACGAGTCGGATAGGGCTGAAGTCTCGTCGTTCAAGGCGCCAGGAATCAAGCGCACGAGGCTGTCGACCAGAACAGCTGCACCCAATTCGCCGCCCGAAAGAACGTAGTTTCCGATGGATATTTCCTTGGTAATCAGGTGTTCGCGTATGCGCTCGTCTATGCCTTTATAGTGACCGCAAATAATAATTATGTTTTCGCACATCGAAAGCTGGTTGCACAAGGGTTGGTTTAGCAGTTCGCCGTCGGGACTCATGTAAATCACTTCATCATACTCGCACTTGGCTTTCAACTGGCTGATACAGTTGTCAACGGGTTCAATCATCATCACCATTCCGGCTCCGGCGGCAAAGGAATAGTCGTCGACTTTGTGGTGCTTGTCGGTGCTGTAGTCGCGCAGGTTGTGCAGCCTGATTTCAACAATGCCTTTGTTGACGGCGCGTTTGATGATGGATTCGGTGAAGGGTCCTTCAAACATTTCGGGGAATATGGCAATGATGTCGATACGCATAACTGAAATTTTTGGCAAAAATAATCAATAATGCTGAATTACGGATTGAAATAAATGTATTTTTGCACCTTATTAAAATTAAGTTACTATGAATAAACTGTCTTTTTTGTTCCTTTTCTTAGGAATTGCATTCATGGCAAATGCACAAATCGCACCTGATTTCTATTGGATTCAGTTTGCCAACAAGGAAAAT
>JAZLGA010000028.1:0-4842 GCA_045616045.1 Bacteroidales bacterium
CAATGTTTTAGCTCCTTTGTCGGAAGATTTCATCAAGCAATTGCATTTCATTCTGAAACAAGGAACGTCGGATAGTAGGAAGGATTGGTTCAATGTGGGAGAATACAAGCGTCTGCCTAACGAGGTAGGGGGAAAGGAAACAACATTGCCTGAGGCAGTTCAAGGGGATGTTCAAACTTTGCTTCGTGATTATAATGCATTTTTTTTGAAGGCAGAGCGATCCGATGAGGAACGTTTTAATGCCATTCTCGACTTCCACCAACGTTTTGAGAGTATTCATCCATTTCAAGACGGAAACGGCCGCGTAGGTCGCCTTATCATGTTCAAGGAATGCCTTGCCCACGACATTGTTCCGTTCATTATTACCGAAGAACTCCGTTTCTTTTATTATCGTGGGTTGCATGAGTGGCCCGAAATCCCTGGCTATCTCCGCGACACCTGCCTTACCGCGCAAGACGAGTTCAAGTCGGTGTTGAAATATTACAGGGTGGAGTACTAAAGTTTTTCAGGGGGATGATTGAGTAAAATATGAATATTGTCAATAATGTTGCATTTGTAATTTGAATTCAACGCAGCCTCGACCGCGAGAGCTGGGGCAGATAGGACCATGTACAAATAGAAACCGCAGAGATGAACGCCAAGCAGAAATTCCTCACCGTTACAGCCGTATGGATAGCCCTTTCGATGGTGCTCTCCCTCCTCGGTGTCTTTCAAGTGTTCTCAGGTTTGCCCAAGGGCATCATTTCGGTGGTCAACAAGCTGGTCATGATGTTCTGTTTCATTGTCCTGCTCACGAGTAGTGCCCCAAGGTGGCACAAGGCGGCCCGCTTAGGCATAGCCACCTATATCGTGGGTCTGATAGGCTCCCTTGTCAAGATATACGTCGAGGGCAACAACCTCCTTCATGATGCTTTGCCAGAGCAGGCCTTTGCAGCCCTTACCCACATCAGCGTCTTCAACATCCTCTATCTCACATTGGGTTTTGCCACCTATTATCGAATCTCCCAGTTGGCAAAACAGGGCAGCTTGCTGCGGTTCAGTGCGTTGATGATGGCATGGTGCCCGCTGCTGATATATCTGGTCTTTCTATCTGCCGCCATCACTCGTGGCCGTTTTCTTTGGGGTATGAGCATGGGTTCGCTGTACCTTGTTACCTCCTTCCTTTCTGTTGTCATCTCGCACCTGTTTCTCATCTTTGTGGTGCTATTCCTTCGGAAGGAGTTGTTAGTCTCAAAAACAGGAAATAATGAATAGTTCTCAAAAACAGGAAATAATGAATAGTTCGAAAGTTTTTTGGCAAAGGCTGGCCCGTCTTTGGTGGGTGTGGCCTGTGGCAACCTTCTTGGCCGTGGTTGTATGGATGGGCTTTTATCTGCAAAGAGATGAATTTCCCAATGTGCTCTTCTGGCTCCTTGTCGTCCTCCTCTTCATGCAGGTGTTCACCTTTGTGGCGGCCATCGTAGCCAAGACGTGGAAGCGTTTGGCTGGCGTGATATTTGGAGGTCTGGCCTCGTTCGTGCTCTTCGTGGGGCTGCTACTTGTCTCGGCCATAGGCGATTTGATGACCGATGAGCAAGACACCTTCGGGAAGGACCATCCCATTCCTGACACGCTCCAATGCGAGCTTCCTTTGGTCGATGAGGACCATATATATTATGGCATGAACGACACCGTAGGCACCTTCAAAAAGGCCGTCACGCCCGTTATCGACAGTCTCGACAGCCTCACCTACCTCCAGATTCACGAAGGCTCGCAGCCGGGCATCTACGAGTACGACCTCTATGCCCCCGCCCTCAGCGACGGCTACGTCTTCCTCAAGTGCTACGAGGTCACGGAAGAGCTCCGCCTCTCGAAGCAGAGCATCACCGAGTGCACGAAGGTCTCCTTCGCGGGTCATGAAGCCTTCGGCCAGATAGTGTCGCGGCAGGAGTTCACCATCTACGAAGGCAGCTGGGACGAGCCCTATGCCGTCCGTGTAGAGGCCTGGCACCACGACAAGGCCCGCCACCAAAGCCGCCTCCTCACCTCCAAGATCTACAAGCTCGAAGGCTGGATGCGGTAGCTGATGGCAGCTTTCGCCCTCCAGTCGGGTAAGGCTGATAGTTTGTTGTAATTAAACATAAAGAATGTAGCAACACACTTTTGGTAACTTCTAAGAATTGACACAAATGAGATTTATTTAACGTGAATTACCGTAAATTGCACGTGAATTACTGTGAATTAATACGTTGTTTAATAATAATTCACGAAAATTCGCGTTTAATTCACGGCAATTTTCGTTTCAAATAAATGAATTATTACGGCCTTTTAACGGTAAATGTCAAAAAGTGGTTTGCTGAGGGGGAATATAGGAATTTTGAATAATGAATAATGAGTGGGGCAGGCGGAGGGCGAGGCATCGGTGGCTGGATGGAGGAGGGGCAACAGCCATCCATGCCATAGCCATATATTCCTATTTTATGAAAAAAATTTGTTTATATTAAAATAACTTCGTATCTTTGTCAGCAAGATGCAGAGAGTGTTTTGCATCATAATTAATTTGGAAAGAGCATTATAGCCTTATTCCGTACTTGCGAAACTTCGACACTTTCAAAAAGTAATCATGGAATAAGGGACGATGAACGCTCACTTTGCATGTATCCGTACATCTCTACGATACATCTTAGTGGCGCTATTCAGGCGTACCTTATTTTAGATTACTGGGAGTCGAAGCCCTGCAAGTAGAAGTGAGGTCATGATGGATGGCTCCACTTTCTTTTTTATACATTCTCCAACTCCGAGCCAAGCTGGAACAAATACTACCTAAAATAAACAAGATGAACGATTCTGACAAGCAAAAAAGTATGCCTTTCGACCTTACGTTGATTGTTACCCACAATTGCAATCTTAGTTGCGTGTACTGCTATGAACACAATAAGCAGACATCAAAAAGGATGCCAATCGATATTGCGAAAAAAAGTTTGGAGTATTACTTGACCGAAGGTGACTATGAAGAACTCAGCATCAATTTCATTGGAGGTGAACCCTTATTGGAGTTCAACCTTATTCGCGAAGTGTGCGAATGGGTATGGGGACAAAAATGGAATAAAAAATATAGATTTTACGCGTCAACTAACGGAACGGTGATGACCGACACCATGAAAGAATGGTTTACCAACAATAAGTCACGGTTCGTTTTGGGACTCAGCCTTGACGGGCGAAAAGAAACCCATGATATAAACCGATGTAACTCGTTTGACCTTATCGACTTGGATTTCTTTTTAAAGAATTGGCCCACACAACCCGTAAAAATGACAATAAGCGACAAAAATTTGGAGCATCTTGCCGATGATGTCATCTTCATTCACGAAAAAGGGTTCCAGTTAAGTGGATGCAATTTTGCTGAAGGCTACATCATGCCAGACTTTGAAACAAAATATGAGATTATAGCCGAGCAATATAAGAAACTTATTGACTACTATCTTCTTCACGAAGAATATGATTCGCCTCGATTGTTCCAACTCCCACTCATGAGTTGTGAAACCCGAGACAACGAGAAAAGAAAACATTGTGGAACAGGTGGTAATATGGCAGTCGTTGACTATGATGGTCAGAAATATCCTTGCACATACTTCTCTCCAGTTTCAATGACAAACGAGCAATTAGCGAAACTAAAGGATGTCGATTTTCATAATGATGAACTATTCATCAATTCCGACTGTTTCGACAACTGTTATTTCTATCCAGTGTGTTTCGGTTGCTACGGGGATAACTTCTCCTTAACAGGGAGGCTTGACACACGTTCCCCTCAGAAATGCGAATTAAACAAATTGCGGATTGCTGCCACCGCCAATTATCTTGGCAAAAAACTTTCAAAGAAATTAGAAGGAGCAACCGAAATCGAAGGAAACGACGCTTTGACAATAAAAGCTATTATAAAAATTAATTCATTAATCAATTTTAATTAGAAAGGAGATACTATGGACAAAAAAATCTCTCAAAAAATTCTTTCTCAAATGGCTTTCGCCAATGATTTCATTAATGCACTGACTGGCAAATTGCAACTGCCCGTAATTGCTGGAAACAATGGTCTTCCTTATCCGCTTTATATGGGTGCATGCTCTGGTTGCACAGGAAGTTGTGATGGTGATTGTAGTGGTGGCTGTTTAGGAGATTGCCGTGGTAGCTGTCGTGGTTGCGATAGTTCTTGTGATGGACACAATCGCTAATTTGCAAAAAGCCAAATGATTTCTATTGTTATTTAAACATCATGTAACCATGAATAAAATTTCACATAAATTGATATTATCGAACAATATCCTCACTGCATTGTTCAAAAAGCTATCCTTACCTAGCACTTCAAACAAAAAGGATGCCACGAATTACTCGCGTTGCGACTATTGTTCTGGAAGCTGCGAGGGATGTTGCCAAGACGCTTGCTGTGGTGACTGTACTGGAGACTGCGCATACCGTTGTATTGGCTGCGCAGGAGATTGTGGTGGAGCTGTGAGATGATTTGTGATGGTTGTATGAGTATAGTATCATTTGTTTAGGGACATTTGCAAAAATATCCAAGCAAGTTTCTCAACACGAGCGGGTGTTTAACTGACACCCGCTTTTTCGTTTCTGAGGATGTTTCACTGATTGCCGTTGTGGCGGATTTATAATCATGAGTGGTTGAAAGTATTTCCGTCCTTGGGGATGTTCTGAGGGCGGGGCGTGGTGTCGGATTTGCAATCCGACACATATAAATATAAGGATTTGCAATCCGCATTAAATAATTCATTATAAATAATGTATGATATGTTTGCGGATTAAAAATCCTTATATTAGACAGGCTCGGATTATAAATCCGAGCCAACG
>JAZLGA010000029.1:0-15129 GCA_045616045.1 Bacteroidales bacterium
CCCGATTTTGGTGCTCGCGAAAAGGTTGGGAACAGCATTGCTGACATAGAGCAGTTATGTCGTTATGCGTCACGTTTCGGTGCCAAAGTATATGTCACACTAAACACTCTTTTGTTTGACGATGAGCTTGAAAAAGCTAGAACAATAGCCTGGGACTGCTGGAATGCCGGTGTTGATGCTTTGATTGTGCAAGATATGGCACTCTTGCAGATAGACATGCCTCCAATAGCACTTCATGCCAGTACACAATGCAATAATATGACCCCTGAAAAGGTGTTGTTTTTAGAAAAAGTGGGTTTTTCGCAGGTTGTGCTTGCTCGTGAATTGAGTTTGCAGCAGATAATGGATATTAGGAGCAAAACGACTGTCCCTCTTGAGTTCTTCATACATGGTTCGTTGTGCGTGTGCCATAGCGGTCAGTGTTATATGAGCCATTATATTGGCAACCGTAGTGCCAATAGGGGAGCATGCGCACAGCCTTGCCGCTTGCCTTGGACCTTGCTCGACGAGGATGGGGAAACAATTCAAAAAGACAGGCATTTGCTGTCGCTTAAAGACCTGAATAATAGCCGACATATAGAACAACTTGTTGATGCTGGAATTACAAGTTTTAAGATAGAGGGAAGGCTTAAGGATTCAGACTATGTGAAGAATGTCACTGCTTTTTATCGTAAGGTCTTTGATGGCTTGCTTGAGCGCCGCAGTGATTTGCTGCCGGCTTCACTGGGGAAGTCGCAACCTGGTTTTGAACCAAATGTCGAGAAAACATTTTCGCGCGGGTTCACCGACTATTTCTTCAACGGCCGACAGAAAGGCATTGATGCACCATTAACACCAAAGTCAATGGGTGAGTATGTGGGAAAAGTACACTGGTGCAACACTCGCCAAATGGAGATAAGTACCAATAAGACCCTTCATAATGGTGATGGCTTGTGTTTTGTCGATGATGACAATATACTCAAGGGATTGCGTGCCGATGTCGTAAAAGACAATACCGTTATATGCAACCGACCTCATGGCACTCATCGTGGCACGGAATTATATCGCAACTACGACATTGAATGGCAGAAGCAACTTGCGTTGTCAAACGGAAATAGGCTGATAGAATTGAACTTGAGTATTGGCGAAACAGCCGACGGTTACATCTATTCCGCTTCTCTTGCCGACAATGCGGATATTGGAACTTCAGTGAACATAAGTTGTGATAAAATTGAGGCTCAAAAAACCGAAAAAGCCCTTGAGAACATTAACAGAAAAGCCATGCAATGGGGAGACACTTACTTTAAGCCAATTAAACTGTCGGTAAACTTCCAGACACCTCGACTCATACCCGCATCTGTTTTGGGCGAGATGAAACGTATGTTGGTTGACAAATTGGAAACTGTATTAGTAAATAGACATCGCGAAAATAGGCACAAACGCATAGATTCAAAAGTGTATCAAGATGTCGCATATCCTGATAGTGACCTGAACTATCTTGGTAATGTGACAAACGGCGTGTCTGCCGAATTCTATCGCTCACATGGAGTCCGAAGCATTGATGACGGGTTGGAAAAAAGCCGTATTAAACAACCCGGCACCAAAGTGATGACTTGCAGCCATTGCATTCGTTTCGCAAATGGATTGTGCAGTAAAGAAACCGGCAAACGCGCAACTCCTTTATTTATAAGGAATGGCGAGAGTACTTTCCGCCTCGAGTTTGACTGCGGTCATTGCCTTATGAATGTTTATAGTTGCTGATGCTATTTTTTGATATACGAGAGGAAGTCAAGGTCGAAGGTAAGCGCAATGAACGGTTTCACTTTCCAAACTTTTGATATTTGATCGGATATGGCCCAACCCGAGGGCAGTATGTCGCCTTCTTGTATGTCGCCAGTGAGAAGCTCATATTCACAAACATTGACACCCCCAACGATATAGAAGAAATCGATGAACTTGAAGTTGAGTCCGGCATAGAAATTCTTGAAAAGGTTGCTTCCTCCGAATCCAACATAAATGCCCATGCTGTATGAGTAGAGGAATTCGTGCCTGCTTTTGCGCTTGCGCACCAACGAGGTTGTGTCAACCATTGATTCAGGCCTGTTTTTGGGGCTTAGGTCAAAAAGCATAACGGAAGCGCCTGTTATGTAGTCAAACTCTATCTTGCCTTTGTTGCGGTTAATAATTTTATAGACCACTTCAGTAGCACCACTCTCGTTTGTGATTTTTTCAGGTCGGAGTTGCCAATTGGGTGTGCGGAAAAACTTAAGCGCAATGCCTTGTATGGCACTGACTTTCTTCTTGCGTGATGTGGCTTGTGCTATGCGTGCCTCGGCATCTTTGGCCCGTTGTTCGGTATATTTGAGTTGCTCGTTTATCTGAAGTATTTTCTTGTCGGCATCGAAAACCCTCTCTCGAAGCGAGTCGGCAATGGCCATATACCTTTCTTTCTCGATGGATATCTTGTCGTAGTTTTCTTTCTGTTGCTGCAAAATAATATCTTTCTCGCTTATATGGCTTTTCAACAGATCTATTTGTGTGTTTTTCGCTTTAATGCTGGCTTCTTTGGCATTTATCTCTCCTTCGAGTTTTGCAGTGTTGACATTATTCTCGGCAAGGGCCTCTTTGTAGAGATTCTCTTTTTCGACGAAAAGGTTTTCCTTCTCGTTCATAGCAATGATTGTCTTCTGCAAAAGACTGTTTTTTTCTTGCAATTCATTCTGATAGGCATTGTTGGCAAATATCAATGAATCGCATAGCTGTTGCAGATACGATATTCCTTTGTTAAGTCTGTCGGCTTCGTTGTGCAGTTTTACTATTTCGACAGCTTGCTGTGCAAGGCTGTCGTTCTGTTCGGCATAAAGTCTTGAGCATGACTCCAAAGCGGCCGATGTTGAATCAAGGTGAAGGACGCAGGTGCTGAGTATCTTTTCCAGCTCATCCATAGTGATCCGTACTTGCATAGTGTCAACAGGTTGTGCCAAAGTGTCGGTTGAAATGCCCAATGTCGTGTCAATCTTAGTTACAACAAGCGTGTCGCCTGGCTGCTTGGCAACAGGTTGCTGGGCCAGACAAACATTGCTGACAATGGCAAGGAAGAGAAACGCGATATTTGAGAATAGGGTCCTCATGCTAGTTGATTGTGTTATAAATAACGCTTTTTTTTGGGTATTATCCAATGTTAGCAGAAGTGTCAGTTTGGCTTTTTGAAATTAGCATGCAAAATTACATTATTTTCGGAATAATGATAAGTGGTTTTCGCAAAACTAACGTCATGAGCAAAAAAAAAAGTCCGTCTTCAGACGGACTCGCGATGAGGTTTCGAGCGGATTCGAACCGCTGTACCCGGTTTTGCAGACCGATGCCTAGCCACTCGGCCACGAAACCTTATCAGGCTGCAAAGATAATCAAATATTTATAATAACAAGCACTTAATTCAAAAAAAATGTCATGAATTATAACTTGCTCTAAATCAGACAGCGTGCCGATAGCTTTAGAAATGTCCAACCTACCAGAACAGTTAATAGAAGGAAACAATAAACGTAAAAGAACGGGAAATCCTTGCGTTTGAAGTGTATCATCGTATAGGCTGCCATTAGGGCATAGAAGGGCAATAGAGGGAAGTGGTATCGTTCAGATGTCACAAAAAACGACATGGCAATAATGCCAGCATAAGCCAAGACAAACGATGTGACAAGACTCATGTTGCGCCATTCCTTACGGCGTATCATCACTATAAATGCCCACATCACGAATGCTGCTAAGAAGTTTTTGACAAATGTGTCGCCGTTCATCATCTTTTGGCTGTTGTTGCCGGCTTCGGTAAGTGTTGCCATTGGCAGGACGAAGACCCCTGGAGCCAAATATTTGTTTTGAGCCAACTCCGCATGATTAAGTCCTTGTTTTGTATATTTTTCGGCAAGCAGCCCTGTGGTCTTGTCTTTCAATTTATAGATGACTTTCATCTCGTTGCCTATGGTGAAAGCGAAGGTTATGGTTGCCAACACAATGGCAGTCGCAGTAATGACTTTTGTCTTTTTATTGAGGACTTCGTTTGGGGCCAATATGATGAAGACTAAATATGAAAAAAGCACTGCCATTCCCAAAACTGTTCGGAAGCCGAATAGCATGACGGTGAAGAATAGGGGCAGCACTATGTTGACGAATGCGTAACGACGGCTTCTTATGAGATAGTCGGTGCGTTCAATTGCCATAACGGCGACAAACATCATCTCGACTTCTTTCAGGTGTAGTCCGGTGTAGTGTATCAATGTGGGCGTGAAGGCGCAGATGATGGTCGAGAGCACGGCTGTTCGTCTGTCGGTACAGCGTGAGGCAAACTTGTAGATTGCTACGCAAACATAGGCTCCCATCAAGGCTTTGAAGAGTCGAGGTATTAGTAAGTTGGTGCCAAAGATAGTGTATATCAAAGTCAGCCACATAGTGTACCCTTGGTCGGAGAAACCCATTGGATATACGGCATAACGCAAGTATTGATAGGCATAAACAGGGTGTCCTTGCCTTACGCTCCAAGCAAGATACTTCGCAAGGTCGTTGTAGGCCTTGCTGTCGCCAGCATCATATTCAAACGAACTGCCTGTTTGGTAATAATAGTAATAACCAATGGCAATGACATAAACAATGCGAATGGAAAGTGCAATGAGGAATATGAGGCGCAAAAATCTCTTTTCCTCCATATTGGCCATTTTGTGTTGAGCCAGCCAAGTTGATACAAAGAAGAAAACGACTGCGCCAGCGCCCCATGCCATCCATAATGGTTTCAGGGCATGGTTAGGCCATAGCAGCGAAGTCGTCACCAAAGCAACGGCATAGCATAGTATGCCGCTTATTGCAAAGGTGGAATATAGCTTGCTCCGGGTGGCCATCATAGGTCAAAGAGAGGTTGGCCTCTTTTCCTTGCCCTTGCTTTTCCGGGTGATGTACTCTTTGTCGTTTCTTCGACGATATTTCCTACCTTGCGCAAATGGGCTTTTTCGAAGAAATGCTCTCGATATTCGTCTTGTATTATGAAAATCGAGTCGTTGTGGGTGAGCACCTCGGTATCGTAGTATTCGTTTATTTCAGGGTCTTCGCTTTCGAATGTTATGTGCAGATGGTTGGTTATGGAGTCGTATTCGTAGTCGAATGGATAGAACACCTGTATCAGTTGGTTGTCCGAGTTGTATTTGCGGTCGCTTTGCTGGCCATGGTTGTTTTTAAGAAAGTACATTGTCCAACCTGCTGAGTTGAAGTTAGTGGGGTTATAGTTGGAGATGATGTGTGTTTCTTCAAGGATGTTGCCGTAGTAGTCGGTGTTCCAGCGTTCGTATTTGAAAACTCCCCATAAGGTATTGGTGATGTCAGTTTCGTTGCGACCGTTCTGTTTCACCCTAACGGGTGTCTCGGTGTTGCCGCTTGAACTTTTAAGACGTATAAGGCCAATGTTGTTTGTGTGCCCGAAGTTGTTTTGCACCGTTACAGTCATGTCGGTTGAGCCTATGTTGCCTGAATTGATAGAGGTGGTGTAGAAGTCTGAAGTAAAGTCGCCGTCGCTCTCCTTGCTGAGTGACCATTCGCAGTTTGATGTCACGGTTATTGTTTTTGTCTCGGCATCGCTGAAAAACGACAGTATGTTTTCGGTCACCTTGATGTATTCTCCATTCTGTTCAATTGTTACTTTATGCGCGGCATTGCCTTTTGAAGACATTACAGTAAAAGAGGCGGTGCGAATGTTGTTTTCAAGGTATTCGCTCACCGTGACAGCTATTGCGGTGTCGCTTTTATTGCCCGAGACAGGGCTTATGCTGAGCCAGTCGGCAGAAGCGTCGTCTTTGCTGACGGTCCAACCGCAGTTGGCTATGATTTGCAGAAGTTTTGTCTCTTCTGCACTATGGTAACTGACTTTGTCGATAATGGATATGCTCTCGTTATGGCATGAAGTCATGCTTATAAGCGCGAGCAGTATTGTTGCCAATGCTGTGAATGTTCTTTTCATGGTCGTAATTTTTGATGTGTTATAATATTATTGTTTTAATAAAGTCAACCTAACGCTGCAATTCCTTTTTCTATTCGTTTTATGGTCTCGTCTTTGCCGAGCAGCTCTATTATCTCGCCGATGTGCGGGCCTTTGCCGGCACCTACCAGCATCAGTCGCAGGCTGTTCATCACCAAGCCCATGCCGTAGCCTGTCTCCTCAATCCATTTGTTGAGCGTGGCATCTATGTTCTCAAGGCTGAAGTCGCTGATGTTCTTTATTACATCTGAGACTTGCCTCATCACCTCGGCGGAATTTTCCTTCCAACGTTTTTTGACGGTCACTTCGTCGTATGTGGTTGGTTCTTCAAAGAAGAAGAAACTCTGTTCCCACAGTTCTTTCACGAAGTTGACGCGGTCTTTCACAAGGGCAGCCACCTTTGTTGCGAAGGCGAGGTCGGTGTCGATGTTCTTCTCGACCTTGAGCCAAGCCTGGTAGTTCTTTCCCACTTCCTCGGCCGACTTGCGCATGAGCCACTCATGGTTGAACCATTTGGTTTTCTCCACATTGAACTTGGCGCCGCTCTTGCTACAGCGGTCGAGCGAGAAGGCGTTGATGAGTTCGTCCATGGTGAATATCTCCTGCTCTGTCCCAGGGTTCCATCCAAGCAGTGACAGCATGTTGACGAAAGCCTCTGGATAGTAGCCCGACTGTTTGTAGCCTGATGACACTTCGCCCGATTTTGGGTCGGTCCACTGCATGGGGAAGACGGGGAACCCGAGACGGTCGCCGTCGCGTTTGCTGAGTTTGCCGTTGCCGTCGGGTTTAAGCAGCAGCGGGAGGTGGGCAAACTGCGGGGCTTCCCAGCCGAAGGCATCATAAAGCATGACGTGAAGCGGCATGGAAGGCAGCCACTCCTCGCCACGTATCACATGGCTCACTTTCATCAGGTGGTCATCGACGATGTTGGCAAGGTGGTAGGTTGGCATCCCGTCCGACTTGAAGAGCACCTTGTCGTCGAGGGTGGAGGTCATCACGCGCACCTCGCCGCGAATCATGTCGTGCATGACAATCTCACGGTCGGTGTCGGGCATTTTGAACCTTACGGTATAAGGAGTGCCAGATGCGATGAGCCTTTCCGCTTCCTCTTTGCACATTGTCAGGCTGTTGCGGAGTTGCTTGCGGCTCTCGGCGTTATATATGAAGGTTTTCTTTTGAGCTTCGGCCTCTTTGCGGCAGCGGTCAAGCTCCTCGGCAGTGTCGAAGGCGATGTAGGCGAAGCCTTTATCCAAGAGTTCGTCGCTGTATTGTTTGTAGAGGTGTTTGCGGTCGCTCTGGCGGTATGGGCCGTACTCGCCGCCCACATAGTCGCTCTCGTCGAACTTGATGCCGCACCAGTCAAGCGACTCGACGATATATCTCTCCGCACCTGGCACGAAACGGGTCTGGTCGGTGTCCTCAATTCTCAGTATCATCTTGCCGCCGTTGCGTTTGGCGAAAAGGTAGTTGTAGAGCGCGGTACGCACGCCGCCTATGTGCAATGGCCCTGTTGGACTGGGCGCGAATCTTACTCTTATCTCTTTCATGGTAAATGAATGTTTTGAGCCGCAAAGATAGTCAAAAATGTTGAAAATCATCAGGAAATAAGGAGTAAAATTGAAGACAATTTTTCGTTGATTGCAATTTTTGGATGGGTGTTGATTGGACAATTTGCCTGGTAGTAGATACAAATAAGCAAGAAAGGAGTAATTAAATATTGTTGTAGTAGCGTTATACTCAAAAAAGATATGATTTATCGAAAAATTATAAAAGAACTATTTGTTTTGAACAAATTTGTATCTTTGTAGTTTGGTTTTTGATTGGCCTGATTTTCGCATTGTCGATACAATAATCGGCCTAATAATATGTTAATTAAGGGAATTGTTTAATCATGAGCAAGAAAAGATGAGCAACTCGAAGATGGGCAAGCTGTTGGGCCAGACGGCGATTTACGGTCTGAGCAGCATCATCGGCAGATTCTTGAACTATCTGCTGGTGCCTCTCTATACCTACAAGATAGCCGCAGAGTCGGGCGGATATGGTGTCGTCACAAATGTCTATGCCCACACTGGGCTCATTCTCGTTCTGCTTACCTACGGCATGGAGACGACTTTCTTCCGTTTTGCCACAAAGGAAAAAACCGACCCTGACAAGGCTTTCTCAACGGCAGGTTTGTCGGTTGGCTTGGTGTCACTATTTTTTGTCATCTTTGTGATGCTTTTCCTTAACCCCATAGCCAATTCACGCCTTTTTGATTATCCAGACCACCCCGAATACATAGCGATGATGTCGGTTGTGGTGGCTTTGGACTCTTTTCAGGCAATACTCTTCGCCCGTCTTCGATACGAGGAGAGAGCTTTGAAATTCGCAATCCTCAAACTGACTTTCATTGTACTCAACATCTTGCTCAACCTTTTCATATTCCTTATAGCGCCGATGTTGGCCGAAAAACTCCCTGAAGCGATGTCGTGGTACAGGCCGGAAAATCAAGTGCGTTATGTGTTTGAGGCTAATTTGGCATGTACCGCTTTGGTGACTTTCGGATTCATGCCCGAAGTCAAAAAGTTGCGTTATGGCATCGACTTCAAGTTGCTTAAAAGTATGCTTAACTACACTTGGCCCTTGCTTTTGTTGGGCTTGACGGGAATGCTAAACCAGGTCGCCGATAAGATTTTGTATCGCTATCTGGTGCCAGGCAAAGAAGGCGAGATACAGTTGGGTATCTATGGCTCATGTGTCAAGGTGGCTATGATAATGGCTCTTATCACACAAGCTTTTCGCTATGCATACGAACCCTTTGTCTTTAACGAAGGGAAAGATCCCAAAAATCGTGATATGCAAGCTGGTGTTATGAAATATTTCATCATCTTCACACTGTTGGCATTTGTGGCTGTCATAGCCTATTTGCCTTTGTTGCGTTATTTCATAGCGCATGACTATCGTGTGGGCCTGAAAGCGATACCCATCGTGATGATGGCTGAGATATTTATGGGCATTTATTTCAACCTCTCGTTTTGGTATAAGCTTTCCGACCAAACATGGTGGGGCGCCATATTTTCGGCAGCGGGTAGCGTTGTGTTGTTGGCCGTAAACTTCATTTTCGTCCCTCGAATAGGCTATATGGCATGCGCTTGGGGCGGATTTGCAGGGTATGCAGTGTGTATGATGTTGTCTTATCTGGTTGGCCAAAAGAAAAACCCAGCGCCATACGACTTGAAGTCGGCATTGCTATATTTTGTTTGTGCCATCGTGCTCGTGGTGCTGATAAGAGTGATGAACGACGTCGTTATAGTTGTTGAAAATAATGTTTGGGACACTGTTTTGGATGTTGTTGTAAACACTATGCTGCTATTAGCTTATGTGGCTGTGGTGGCATATAAGGAGAAGAGCCTGACAAACGGTGCTGTTGGCTTCGTAAAGACAAAAATACTGAAGAGAAAGTAACCCTTAATATTAAATCTAATCCTATGATAGTAAAGGTAATAAACAAATCAGACAATAGTCTTCCTGCCTACGAGACGGTCAATTCGGCAGGTATGGACTTGCGTGCAAATCTCCCTGAAGGAGGCATTACCCTTAACCCTATGCAACGGGCATTGATACCTACGGGCTTGTTCCTGGAGATACCCGAAGGCTATGAGGGGCAGGTGCGTCCTCGTAGTGGACTGGCTGCAAAAAATGGAATAACGGTGCTTAATACACCCGGTACAATAGATGCCGATTATCGTGGCGAGATAAAAGTGATACTTGTCAACCTGTCAGATACGCCGTTTACAATAAATCATGGCGAGCGCATAGCACAGATGGTGTTTGCATGCTGCGAACAAGCACAACTACAGGTGGTCGAAACCATTTCTGAGACACAGCGTGGAGCTGGAGGTTTCGGACATACAGGCAAGTGACGATGTCATGGAGCTTTTGTCACGGCCCGATATTTGATGTAAAACCATATTAGATGAAATGAATAACTTTATGCGTGGTTTTTTTAAGCCGGTGTTGCCGGTGTTATCCCTTGTTATGAGCGTCTGCACATTGACTGCACAACAGCCTGACGTGCGCAAGAATGCCATAGCCTTCTCCGAAGGGTTGGAATGCAAATACAAGGACGATGTGCAGTGTGCCATAAAGAAATTCAACGAGGCTATTGCATATATGCCCGAAGACGCCGCAAGCATGTTTGAGCTTAGTGAACAGTATGCCAAGGCCGAACACTATAACGAGGGGCTTGAAATGATTGAGAAAGCCGTAAGTATCGATCCTGACAACAAATGGTACAAACTACGCCTTGCCCGCTACTATGAACTCCTTTCAATGAAAGACGAAATGGTTGCCACTTATGAACAACTTATCGAAAAAGAACCGCAAAACATAGAACTTCTGGGCGAACTCATCGAGGCTCTTGAAGAATCGCTGGAATATGACAGGGCATTGAAATATCTCGACAAGGTCGAAAAAGTGATAGGGCCAAACCAAACTTTGACGGATGAGCGTCTTAAGATATACAAACAGCAGGGCAAGACAAAGAAAATAGTTGCTGAACTTGAAAAAGTTGTCAACGAACAACCCGAAAATTCCAAATACCTGCTCACTCTTGCAAATCTTTATATGGAAAATGGCAAGGAAAAAGATGCCGTAAAACTGTATAACAGAGTAAAACAAAACGACAGCGAGGACAAATATGCTAGTGTGGCGCTTCTCGAGTATTATGATAAGAAAGGCATGAAACAATCGGCCTTCGAAGAACTTATCGCAACAATAAAAAACAAAAACCTTGACCTTAACACAAAGTCCACCATATACGACTATTGGTTTGGCAAGGCCGAAAAGAATGAAACGACGTCACAGCAGGCTCTTGAATGCAGCAAGGCTTTCATTGAGACTTATCCCGAAGAGAGCCACGGATATATCATTGCCGGAACATTCCATGTCAACAATAACAACATGGAGGAGGCAAACAAGATGTTTGGCAAGGCTGTAGAATATGACAGCACAAATTATGTCCTGTGGCAAAACCTGTTGTTGAGCGATTTTGAACTTAAAAAATACGAAGACATGACCCGACACTCGGTGAAAGCTCTGCAGTTCTATCCAACACAGCCTTTGTTCTATTGGTTTGCAGGCGTTGGAAACATTGTGGCCGACAACAAAAAGGAGGCAATAGAGTATTTTGAACGCGGATGCCTTTTCTCTACGGATAGCAAGATCACTTCCGATATGGACACCCATCTTGGCAGCCTTTATTATGCCATAGGCGAAAAAGACAAGGCATATAAAGCCTATGACCGTGTCTTGGCCTTTGACCCCGACAATGTCTTGGTGCTCAATAACTATGCCTATTATCTCTCTCTTGACGAGAAAAACCTTGACAAAGCCCTTGACATGTCAAGACGCGCAGTGGAACTCACACCCGACATCGACACATATATTGATACATACGCTTGGGTCTTGTTCAAACTTGGACGTTATCAGGAAGCTGAGCAAGCCTTGCGCAAAGTGGTCGGACAGAAAAATGTGACCAGTGGCATTTATTACGAGCATTATGGCGACATCCTTTTCAAGATGGGCGTTCCCGATGAGGCGATGAACTATTGGAAAGGCGCCAAGGAAATTGGCAACACGTCAGAAAAGATAGATGAAAAAATAGAAAAAGGCAGTTTGTGAAATGACAGGGAAACCCATACATATTGTTGTCGTAACTTCCGTCTTGTTGTTAGTGTTGGCCGCATCGTGCCGAAACAAGTCGAAGACGGCTGACTCTTGTGCTGTAGTTCGCGAGATGCCAGCTGCTGACATAATAAAGAAAACGGCATGCAATAAGGCTTCTTATCAGTACCTGTCGGCCAACATAACCGCTACTGTTACCCGCAAAGGTGGCATTCCATTGCGACTGACCGGACAACTGCGCATGAAACACGATAGTATTGTTTGGGTCAATATTGCAGGCCCGTTGGGTATCGGGTCTGCCTGTCTTCTGGTGACCACCGATTCGGTGTGGATGACAAATAGTATTGAGAAGGCCTGTCGTTGCGGAAAACTCAACAAGGTACTTGAGCGCTTTGGAATACCCGCAGGATTTGCATCGGTCGAAAATGCCATTATCGGAAGCGGGACAATATTGCCCGAAGACCGCTTCAAGACAATAAGAAACAAAATAAAACCCCAAGGAAACATCTATATAGTGCCAATGGAGGCTGAAAGCAAAGATGTTTTTTCTGTCAACGAGATACAAGTGACACCATCTTTCAGGACCTCGCAAATCAACGCCACTTGCGGAAAGCAAGGAGAGGCCGTCCTGCAGTATTACGATTATGTCGAGACAGAGGCTGGACTGATGCCTCAACGAATAAGCCTGCAACTCTATAACGAGGACGAAACGAGAGTAGATGTACAATATTCCAAAATAACCATCAACGAAAGAAAAGAATTTCCTTTCAAAGTAAATGGCAACTACAAAATAAAAAGGATAAAATGAGACTTAAACATGCCATATTAATCATAACGCTTCTGTTTCCGGCATTGTGCGGTTCTGCCCAGTCCAAAAAGTCGTTGCAGAACCAAATCGACAAGTTGCAAAAGGAGATAAGCACCGCAAACGTGCTGCTCAAGGAAACGTCAAAAAACAAGAATACCACGGCAAACGAGGTGGCATTGCTCAACAAGAAGATAAACCAACGCCAGCAACTCATTGTGGCTTATAACCTGCGTATTGCAGAACTTGACCGACTTATCGACAATGGCGAGAAAAACATCAAAGAAATGAATGGCGAGATAAGGAAGTTGCGCAAAGAATATGCTCAGATGGTCACTTTTGCATATAAGAACCGCAGCAGTTACGACAAACTTGTATTCTTGTTTTCTTCCGACGACTTCAACCAGGCTTTCCGTCGCTTGCGCTACATACGCCAGTTCAGCAATGCCCGACGCAACAAGGTCAATCAGATAAGCGAGAAGGAGAAGAAAGTGGGCCAGGAGGTGGAAAACAACAAGAAAGCCCGCCTGGAGCAGTCGAACCTGCTTCTTGACGAGAAGAAACAGCAGGATGCCATGAGCAAGGAGAAAGATGAGTTGAACAACAAAATAGCCTCGCTCAAAAAGCAGGAAGGCAAGATACAGCAGGACATAAAGAACAAGAAACAACAGTCGCAGAAACTTCAGAAAAAAATTGATGCCATTATAGCCGAGGAGATACGCAAAGCCAAGGAGAAAGCGGCACGAGAAGCTGCTGAAGCCGCTAAGAAGAGTGGCAAGACAGTAACATCGTCAAATAGCGTTATGGCACTAACACCTGCCGAGAAAGCTTTGTCGAACAACTTTGCAAGCAATAAGGGAAAACTGCCATGGCCAACACCGAAAGGCATGATATCGTCATCGTTCGGAAAACATTCTCACCCCGTATCAGACAAGATTGTGGTCACCAATAACGGTATCGATATAGCTGCACCAGCAGGAACAATGGCACGCTCGGTGTTCGATGGCGAGGTCGTCAGCGTGAGCAAGATAACGGCAACCAACAACGTGGTCATCATCAGGCACGGCGACTATTTCACGGTCTATTCAAACCTTGAGTCGGTCATGGTGAGCAAAGGCACAAAGGTGAAGACCAAGCAGAACATAGGTCGCATTTATACTGACAGGGAAGAGAACAAGACCGAATTGCATTTTGAGCTATATCAAGTGAAGGACAGGAAAGACCCTGCGCAGTGGCTGGCTAAATAAAAATTAAAGTCACAAACGTCCCTTATTCCCTTCTTTGAGTGAGAGGGCGGCTTGGCTTTCTCCTTTTTGTGAAGATGCCGGTAGGGCAAAGGAGCCAATAAATATTTGAAATATTGAAACTATGAAAACCAGGAAGTTGTTCATTCTAATCATCACAATGACTTTGATGTCTGTTTTTGCTTCGTGTGCCTCCAATGCGCCTCGCAACGTGAATTACAAGCGTCATCGTGGCCGCTGCAGTTCGTGTACCAAATGGACTCAAAACAACCGCCCGGCTTTAGAAAAGACTTTTGAGATGGCTTTTGTTGGTCAAGAATGAAACAAGAAGAGTTCGACATCCTGCAACGCTATTTCCCAAGCAATGCTTTGGCAATGGTGGCAGAGGCCTATGCCTCGCGCAATTTTAGGCTTGTATTCAAGTCGTCGCGAGTCACCAAGTTGGGAGATTTCCGTCCCTCGACACGACAGGGCAGTGCGGCTTGTATAACCCTTAATGTCGGCATGAACCCTTATCAGACGCTCATCACCTATATTCACGAACTCGCACATTACGATGTCCATATTCTTTATGGCCGACGGGCAAAGCCTCATGGCGATGAGTGGAAACGCACTTTTGCCACACTGATGCAGCCTTATCTGACTTGTGACATTTTCCCGCCCGACATACTTGAGCGTTTGAGGAAACACTTGAAAAACCCTTTCGCCAGTTCGGGAGTTGATGCCGAGTTAAGTCGGCTTTTGCGCAATTACGATAACGACAAGAACAACGGTCTCGTAACGGTGGAAGACATCCCCATGAATGCAGTTTTCCGCCTTCGCAACGGCTTGATTTTACGTAAGGGCAAGTTGTTACGCAAGTATTATCTTTGCACCACTATAGACGGACAGCGCGAATACCGTGTTGCGGCTGTGGCTGAGTGTTTCCCCGTTGATGACCATTATAATGCTACCAAAAATTCAGACCAGAACTTAAAGTGATTATCTTTGCACAAAATTCCAAAAAGATGAACGAAACGAAGAAAGTCAGCCGCCGCAAGTACACGGCGGAGTTCAAGGCGAAGGTCGCCTTGGAGGCGATGCAGGAGAACCAGACGCTGCCCGAACTGTGCAGCAAGTACCAGATCAGCCCGAACCAGGTCAACCAGTGGAAGATGCAACTGAAGGAGCGCAGCGCGGACGCCTTCAAAATCGGGGCCAACGTCAAGGACGACAAGGACAGGCTCATCGGGCAGTTGTACAAAACAATCGGCGAACTGACGATGGATGTCGAGTTTCTAAAAAAACCTAAATTCCGCAGAATAAAAATTTGCTAATTCGAGAAGGAGTGTTTACATTCGATGCGCACGTTCTGGGTTGTTGAAAAGTCGTGATGTGGTTGCGGAGTGGCTTTTTTTGAGGTTGCAGTGCACAACTTCCCCCAC
>JAZLGA010000030.1:0-5525 GCA_045616045.1 Bacteroidales bacterium
AAGCCCTATGATGAGAATGTTGCCAAATACATAAAGAAATATGGCATTGGAGGCGTGTGTTTCTTCCGTGGTGATGCTGAGGCACAAGTGAAGCAGACCAACGATTGGCAAAAGATGTCCAAAATACCGCTAATGGTGTCGATAGATGCCGAATGGGGGCTTGGAATGCGTGTTAACGGTTCGTTGTCATATCCTTTTCAGATGACATTGGGCGCATTGCAAGACAATGAACTAATTTGCCTAATGGGAGAGCAGGTGGCTGAACAATGCCTACGCATGGGCATTCATGTCAACTTCGCACCTGTTGTGGACGTCAACTCAAATGCGTCAAACCCTGTGATAGGTGTTCGTAGTTTTGGCGAAAACCCTCGTGATGTAGGCGAAAAGGGTGCCGCTTACGCACTCGGCATGCAACGTATGGGATTGATAACAACGATGAAACATTTTCCCGGACACGGCAACACTTCAACCGACTCACATCTGACCTTGCCAACAGTGAATGCAACACTTCAAGAGGTAGAAAACATAGAACTGCCTCCTTTCCGCTATATGATAGAACGCGGCGTGAATGGCGCTATGGTTGGACATCTTTATTTTCCTGCCATAGAACCTGTTGAGAACACATCTTCTTCATTGTCCAAAAATGTCGTAACTGATTTGTTGAAAAAAGACCTGGGGTTCGATGGCCTTATCTTCACCGACGGCTTAGATATGAAAGGTGTGTCACAGACAATAAACCGTGACAGCGTGGCGTATGCGGCTTTTATGGCCGGCAATGATGTCTTGATTTTGCCCCATGATGTCCCTTTTGCAATAAAGACTATCAAGGAAGCCGCTGAAAAAGACTGTAAAGCCGCTTCACGACTGGAAGAGAGTTGCAAAAAGATCTTGCAATACAAATACAGACTCGGCTTAAACAAGAATTACGAGACTATTCCTTCAGAAAACATTTTGGCAGACATAAACAAGGATGAGTACAAGTCTCTCATACAGAATTTGTATGACAATTCTCTGACTCTTCTTCGCAATGACGGCGATGTCCTGCCAGTCCAATACGGAAAAAAGACAGCAATACTTACCATCGGGGACGGCGACAACAAAATGACAGAGACTTTGGCTGCCAATGGCATTAAAACTGCCAGGATAGTGCTTCCCAAAAAAGATGTGAAGGAAAAGTCAGTAGAGATGCTGCAAACATTGAAATCGTACGATTTTGTGGTGCTGAACATCCGTAATACCAGTATGTTTGCAACTAAAAATTACGGCATAAGCAATGAAACTGTGAATTTTGTCAATGCTGTTGCAAAACAAAACAAAGTGATTTTGAACTTGTTCGCTTGCCCGTATGCACTGTCACTTTTTGAATTGGGAGACAATGTCAAAGCCATATCAGTCGCTTATGAGGACAATGACTGTTCGGCAGCTGCCGTAACTAAACTTTTGGGTGGACAATTGTGCCCGCAAGGCAAACTCCCCGTCAGTGTCGGGCAGTTTAAGGCTGGTACTGGTCTTTCGTTGGCTCTACATACCGATGTTGTCAATATTGACAGAAAATATGAGTTGAGACTTGACTCGGTTGCTCGCAGTGGAATAGACAATCACGCCTACCCTGGATGTCAGATTGTAGCCATGAAAGACGGTGAAATACTTTATTCAAAATGTTTTGGCAATTTCACTTACGAAGGAAAACATAAGGTACAGCCAGAAGATGTTTATGACGTGGCTTCACTCACTAAGGTTATGGCTTCAACACTCGTCATTATGAAATTATACGAGGATGGCCTGTTGGACCTTAATAAGACTTTGGGAGACTATTTCCCATTTGCCAAGAAATACGACAAGGGTGGCATAAAGATAATCGACATCTTGACTCACCAGTCGGGAATGAAAGCATGGATTCCTTTCTATAAGGCAACTGTAGATGAGAATGGACCTAAACCAGAATATTATTCAAACCATATAGACGACCTCCACCGGATTCGTGTGGCTGATAGCCTATATATAGTCAACGATTACGAGAAAAACATCTACAACCGAATAATGAACAGCAAGATGGGGCCTAAAAAGTACCTTTATTGCGATATGGGATTCTATTTTGTCCCTAAACTCGTCGAACAACTCACAAACCGGTCTTTTGATGAATATCTTGATTCGGAATTCTATTCGCCGATGCATCTGAGCAATATAGGCTTTTGTCCGCTTTCATGGCGTACGCGCGAGTCTATTGCTCCTACAGAGGACGACAAGACGTTCCGCTTCCGCCAGATTTGGGGTGACGTCCATGACCAAGCCGCTGCAATGATGGGGGGAGTGTCGGGCCATGCAGGACTTTTTGCAAATGCCGAAAGCATTGCTACAATAATGCAGATGCTGCTTGATGGTGGACGCTATGAAGACATCCAGATTCTGAAACCTGAGACGATTGAATATTTCACCACAGCACATTTCACTGCCAACGGTAATCGCCGTGGCATAGGCTTCGACAAACTGCCAATCGACAAGAAAGGCCCTACCACAGCATCGAAATCGGCTTCGATGGAGAGCTTTGGCCATACCGGTTTTACGGGAACTTTTGCATGGGCCGACCCCGAAAACAACTTGCTAATCATTTTCCTGTCAAACCGTGTGTATCCAGATGCCGAAAACACCAACCTCTCAAAATTTAACATTCGCACATCTCTGCATGACATCTTGTATGAAGCAGTTTATGATGGCGGAAAATGATGTCTGAATTATGAATATCACCTTAGTCATAATAATTGTGACAGCCATTGTGTCTATTGTCTGTTTCGGCAATGACACTATAGCCCAAAAACTTGTTTTCAATGCATGGTCAATTTCGCACAGACACGAATATTGGCGCATTTTCAGCCATGCACTGCTTCATGGCGGTTGGGGACATCTTATAGTAAATATGTTTGTTTTGTATTCTTTTGGAAACAATGTGGAAGTTGAGTTCGGACTGCAATATGGGGCGAATGGTCGCCTTTATTTTTTGGCGTTTTATGTTTTAGCTGCCGCTGTTTCGTCAATATGGGATTATTTTGAGAACAGAAATGACATGTCATACAATGCTTGGGGTGCTTCTGGCTCTGTAAATGCCGTCCTTTTTGTTAGCATTGTGTTCAATCCCATGTCGAAACTGATAGTGTTCCCGATACCGGTGCCGCTTCCGGCATGGCTCTTCGCTGTGCTCTATTTGGGCTATTCCGTTTATATGTCCAAACGTGGTGGTGACAACATAGGCCATAGGGCACATATAAGCGGTGCCATTTTCGGTATTGCCGTTGCTCTGTTTATGATGAAGTGTGCCACCTTGTAACAGTTAAGGACATGGATAGGGAAAATGCTATTTTCGACCGGCTTTCGCTGCTGGTGGGTGATGAGACGATGGATGTGATAAAAAGTAAGCGTGTCATTGTGTTTGGTGTTGGCGGTGTTGGCAGCTGGTGCGCCGAGAGCCTGATACGTAGCGGAATATGCCACCTCACAATTGTTGACAGCGATTATGTTAGCGTCACTAATGTGAACAGACAGTCGCAAGCAACAATAAAAACAATAGGCATGGTCAAGGTAGTGGCTTTAAAGGAAAGGTTGTTGGATATTAATCCACAGGCAGATATTAATGCTGTCCAAGATGTTTATTCGGCAGAAAACTCGGATTCGTTTCGCCTAAGTGAATACGACTATATTATAGACGCCATCGATAGCTTGAGACACAAGGCCCAACTTATTCTTCATGCCACAAGATGCCAAGGCAAACTGTTTTCGGCTATGGGTGCTGCCTTGAAGATAGACCCAACCAAGGTCAGCGTGGCTGAGTTTTGGGATGTGATTGGCTGCCCATTGGCAAGGGCTTTGAGGAAAAAATACAATAAGTTGGACTCCCGTCCTGAAAAGAAGTTCCTTTGTGTTTATTCTCCCGAGTTGCTTGTAAATAAAGGCCAGTCACAGTCCTGTGAGACAAACCATGATGATGGTCTTCGGGCAGAGACAACTTCACAGTTGAACTCCACAAAGTCGCAGATAAATGGCACTACGTCACACGTGACAGCGATTTTTGGCTTCACTCTTGCAGGATTGGTTATGCGTGACATATATGATTCTGCAAAGTGAATGAAGGTAAAGGCAAATTGTTCTTATAGTTTGCTTTTTTTTATTGCATTTATTAAGCAATGATCGAGACATATTGGCAAATCGGAAAATATATTGTTGAGTATGAGCAAGGAGGTGAAGCCAAGGTTGCTTACGGAACCTCAACATTGACGAAATTGTCGCGCCAACTCACCTCACGGTTTGGATGAGGTTCTGGTTGTTGTAATCTGGTGAATATGAGAAACTTTCATCTTCTTTATTCTAATTGTCAGTCAGTGACTGACAATCTTACCTGGACCCATATTTGTACTTTGATGCAGGCGGAAAACGATATGGGAACGCGGTTTCTATGAAAAAGAGTGCATTGCCCAAAAGTGGGATGTGTGCACCTTAAAAAGGCAAATGGATTCAGCTCTTTTTCTCCGTTTTGCTGCCGGTAAATACAAAAACGAAGTTCTTACGCTTGCAAACGAAGGGGTGCAAGTGCATAAGCCGGAAGATGTTGAGAATGGCCTTGCCACAAGGCGTGTTGTGGTGGAATGATTTTTAGAAGTCATAATTCAGAATGGGTGAAAGCCCTGAAGAACCACCAACCAATGTAATCAAAGTTGCTGAGCATATCACTCGGCAACTTTTTTTTGTGGAAGTTTTAACATCTCCTCAACCCTTGCTTTGTGTGTTTTTATATTTGTGTTATAATCAGGTTTTTACGCTGTAAATTTACGCTTTTCCAACAAAATTGCAATGAAAAATATACGCTTTTCCAAGATTTTTGAAGGTAAAAATATACGCTTTTTCAAAGTAGTCACTAATTTTTCACCCCCATCGTGTCCACTTTTTTGAGAGCAACATTTAGATTCAGAATGGGCGAAACCTTGAAGAATTGCAGGCAAACGGGTGGGAGGAAAGTCTTTCTTGTTTTGTTTTTAACTGCTTAAATTCAAAAAATACGTGAAAAATGTATGCCGGTCAGCGAAAAAAAAGTAATTTTGCAATGTAAATCAAAACACTATGAATATTTTTTTCAAAAAGTCATGGATAGCGATACTCGCTCTTGCCACTACTATTGTGGCAGCGTGCTCGTCGTCAAAGAATTCCAATGTCAACAATCCGCAAAACAATAATCAGAACGTGTCGTCCGACGACAATGCCGTCAAAAGCGACACCCTTGGCGAAAGTCGTGCTGAAGTACAAAGAAAACTTGACCAATTGAGAAAAGTCATCAGCGACAGAGAGATGTCATGCGTATATGGCTCGCCTGAAATCATTAAGCGCTATGGACAGGAGACACAACGCATGCGCCAAGAGGCTGACTCTCTTCAGAACATCTTAGACAATGGTTATGGGGCTAACAACATGAAAAAGTGAACTGAAAAACGTCTTGAAGAGATAAACAGAGTGACTGAAAAGCGAGTTGTGGCCTATGTTTG
>JAZLGA010000031.1:0-3754 GCA_045616045.1 Bacteroidales bacterium
CGAGACCAAGTCAGGCAATTTGATGAAAAAAATCGAGTTCACTGACGGTTATTGCATTAACTTTATTGAGATGTGGGAAGATAAAATGGGACACTATGAGGAAATAGTTCTCTCCTGCCGTGAGATAAAGAACGGTTCGGTCACCTACACCAATGACTGGAATTAACATCTTTTTTACTATGGGATACGGCGTGACATGTTCCCGCCGCCCCATTGTTTTTTATATGGAAATATTGGTGTCCGCTAAAAGTTTTTGAAGCGGTAAAAAAATAAGGCTGAACTACAAGGAGAGGATTCAGCCTTTTTTGTTACCTTTTTTTTCAACAAAACCAGACACGATGAACAAAGGTACACATTTTATCGGACAGCCGATATATGGTCAGTTGATAAATTTGCTCGACAAGCAGAAAATACTCAGGATCAGCCGTGAGAAGGGCGGCGAGAGATACGTCAAGCACTTTGATTCATGGCAGCATCTGGTGATAATGCTGTATGCGGTCATCAAGCGCTTCGACTCCTTGCGCGAGATTACAGACTCGATGTTTTCCGAGGCCCGCAAGTTGTCACATCTGGGCATAGGCCTGATGCCGAGGTGCAGCACCCTTGCAGACGCGAATGCGAGGAGGCCGGAATCCATCTTCGAGGAGAGAACCGGAAAAAGACTGGGCCAAGCTGCTGGAAGAACAGGAAAATTCCGCCGCCTCAGCTCTCTCTTTGTTTGGCTATGGGGGCTTACTTTTGTGAGAAAACATCCGTAGCGCCTATTTACTGGCATCGCAGATGAATTTTCGCTTACTTTTTTGTTTTAGCGGACAGCAATGATTTTCTTTTTGATTGTCAATAGCTTACGATGGGTTTTTGAGATTGCTGCCAAGTTTGTTGAGTAGTTTACAATATTACGCAAGAAAGTCGGATGTATCACCCGACTTTCTTGAATAATTTTTGCGTTATTTAATGTCTTGATAATCTTGTTTATGCCTTGATGTGTGGATTTTTGGAAGAATCAACATCTTTCCAACAATGAGGCCAACGTCGGATTTATTTTCGTGACGGCATCCTTAATGAATGAATAGTCGGCAAGTTTGTCGGAACACATGAGGCGAAAACAAGTATTGCTTCCTGGATAGCTGGCCTTGTAGTCGGCATAATTGCAGTTGTGTTTGAGATAGAATGCTTCACGCCTTATTCTCTGTTCTTTATTGTCGCAATCTTCTGACGGATCTTCAATTGAAAAGACAAAAGGCTTGTCTGCACAGTCTTCAATAATCTTGTCAAGAATCTTCCCTCCGTATCCGTTGCATCTTTCGGCCTTGTTTATGGCAATGAAAAGACCATATACAAATGTCTCAAAATCCGACAGAACGGACATTCCGATGATTTTTCCATCGCAATAGTAAGCTCTTACATCCGGTTTGAGGACTGGCGATTCCAGCATCTGCTGAATGGTGAATTTTCTCTCTTCAGGTGGGAACGCATCGGTGTAAATCTCATTTATCTTGTCGAGATCTTCGAATCCGGGGGCTACAATGACAGATGTTATTTTCTCCATATTACAAGTCTTTCTTCAAGTCAATGGTAAAGGCCTGTGACATGTCGTCTCTAGCATTGAAAAGGACTGTGCGCTGTTTGGCGTTGTAGACGCATGACCAGTTCGTCACCTGACCGGGCACTTCGATGCCGAAGTTGCCGTATTGCAGACAGCGCAGGGCATCTTCTTCGTCCATAACCGGAGAATAGTGGCCCATCATGTTATGGGCACGGACCACTCCGCCGAAATCACGTTGCCAATAGTCCATAAAGAAGGTTGAAGCAGGTGCGGGATTGTAATAATAGTTTTCCATACTGCGGTATTCGTATGCCACATCATGACCTCCTAAGTTAGCTGAATGAGAGCGGGCTTCCTCGTCAAAGACAAACAATGAATCGCTTCCATCGCTTCCTACCCAATATTCAAGGGTCCTCCAATCATTGTTGGCATCCGAAATGCACCAGTGTATGTTCATGCCTTGGTTGAGAGTCGTGAAATCGTATGAGCGGAATAAATCAATCACTTCTTGTACGGTCGCACATTTGGTAAGGGCAAGGATGTGTAGGGATATAAAGCCAACTTTCGGTTTGTCTGTATCTTGATATATAGCGAAAGGACGTGGCGTTACACTCGGAAGTGGATCAACGATAGGCTCGTTCCTGTCGTCAAAGTTCGGCAGTTGATAGCAAGTGAGAACTAGTCCGGCATCATTCATGCCATCAACGGTTGAAAGAGGCTGGCGTAGCAATACATTGAGGTCTATGCCTTCTCGCAGAAGCACGTTGTCGCCATCGTAGCCCGCCGTGTTAGAGAATTTTTGTGCGCCGTTCAAATCGGTCATCATCACGCTCTTGTGCTCGCCTGGTTTGACATTATGGTTGAAGACCACGACCATCTCCCCGTAATCTCCGTCATAATTACGGCAGTTCAACATCTCTCCCTTGCTGTTGTGGCAAATGAAGCCCGAGCAAGTATTACCTTGAATTTTGCCGGTAATCGTTGGTCCTGGAGTGTAGTTGAACAAGGCGTTGGTGGCTTTGCCTGTCAGATTGTACATGCCGTATAATGGCAGATTGTAATCCGTCAGCAGGCTTTCCCAATCTACGTTTGCCGTGTAGTCCATATAGTAAATGGGGTGGCCAGGAACATAACGGATTGAGCTTAAAGTGGCCTTCGAGCCTTCGGGGATGCATCGTTCTGGAGTGATGTTCGCGTTTGGAATTTCCTTGCCGGCTGAACGCAATGCGACAATTGGAAATTCATTTGGGTCTGGCTGAGGATCTTTTTTGCAGCCTGACACCGCCACTAAAAGTGCGAGGGCTAACAGAATGATTGATTTTTTCATTTTTTTAAGATTTAGTTATTTATTTACCTAAATTCCGCAGAATAAAAATTTGCTAATTCGAGAAGGAGTGTTTACATTCAATGCGCACGTTCTGGGTTGTTGAAAAGTCGTGATGTGGTTGCGGAGTGGCTTTTTTTGAGGTTGCAGTGCACAACTCCCCACCCACCCGGCGTGGCCGGGGAATGGTTTGAGGATTGTGTCAGCGCTGGCGAAGAGGTAGTCGGGGTTCCTCTGGTATTTCTCCGTGCGCAACAGGTTGCAGTCCTCGATGCACTCCCCGCCGCAGAGGTGGGTTGACATGAGGTTCTCCACAATGTAGGAGTAGGTGTACTTCGTGTTTATCCATTTGTCCCCCAGCGTGTTGTCTATGAGGTTGGAGTGTCGCTCCTTGCGGAATGCGTCTATTGTTGAAAAAATCCAGCCGAAAGTTCCGATTTTTCTGAAATTAAGTTGTATTTTTGCCGCCACATCACCCGTTTTTAGGTTTCACAGCACAAAATAGGTGAAATTATTGAGAAATGAAAGTCGTTGCTAAGTTATTTATTAACAACGGCTTGTCATTTTTCAACAGTCAAAATTCAAGAATAATCTGCGGAAATAAGGAAACAATAGATATGGAACAGTATAAAGACATCATAAACCGAATTTGCAGCACCATTCACTCGGGTCTCATAGACTTTGATGAGCCACGTAGCGAGGCTTCAATGCCCACCCAGGCATCTTCGGAGTTCATTACGAATAAACAGCAAGGCGATTGGGCAGAAAACATCCTTTTCAGAGCAATTAATGACAATTCTGAGAATATCGTTGCCGTAAGGTATGGTAAATCGGATGATCTTGTTGCTGGAGACGCGGGATTTGAGAAGTTCTTCAATGATTAT
>JAZLGA010000032.1:0-2104 GCA_045616045.1 Bacteroidales bacterium
GGGTGGGGGAAGTTGTGCACTGCAACCTCAAAAAAAGCCACTCCGCAACCACATCACGACTTTTCAACAACCCAGAACGTGCGCATCGAATGTAAACACTCCTTCTCGAATTAGCAAATTTTTATTCTGCGGAATTTAGGATATAAAACAAAAAAAGCATAACTTTACAGCCAAAATCAATACAAAACTAAATTCATAAGAAAATGAAAAAGTCATTACTCCTTCTGATTGGTGCTTTTGCAGTCGTCGCACTGCAGGCACAATGGGTCAACGACCCGGCAACGAACACCACATTGGCCCCAACATCTTACAAATCCGGGAACGAGATTTACCTGCGCACACACGAGGCCTCAGGCGACACTTACATTCAATGGAACGACACCACCTACAACAACGGTTGGAGCGTCAACCTGCAACGAATCGACGTGAACGGCGTTACGCAATGGGGCGAAGCCGGCATTCACATCAGCAGCCACCAGTTTGATTCGTGGTCCGATGGCTTTGACTTGGCTGTAACTCCCGAAAACAATGCGATAACATGCTTTGCCAATGCCGATAAAGAATGTATCGTTATGAGATTCGACAAAGACGGCAACACTCTTTGGGGAGAACAAGGCATTTCGGTCTTCGAGTTTCCAGAAGGAAGTCACGGTTGTTCAAGAGTGGAACTCCAAGCCGGCAACGATGGCGGCGTTTGGGTCTTGGCACACGACTTCGAAAACACCTATCTGCGTTACATCAATGCCGACGGCACACTTAACCCCACCATTACCATCTCTGACGAAAACTCCAATTGCATGTTTGGCCTTATGACACTGGGAGACAATGAAACTGTTTTCGTGACCTACAAAAAATTGAGTCCAAAAGACTCACCAATTATAAGCTTGAACAATGAAATCTGGGTGGCAAGCTACAACATTGACGGCACAACAGCAACAGCCCCTGTTCAACTTATGGAATCAAAATTTTTCGATGAGCCCTTAACCCATCGCTTGATTCCCGATGGAATAGGCGGCGGATACGCATACATCTGCAACGATGTCGTTGAAGATAGTGTTCTCCTTAACAATAATGTCTATGTCTTCCACTTCGATGCCAACGGCCAGTCAACCATCAGCGACCTTAAAGGCGTATCCGTCCACAGTTTCGACGAAGAAAACCATTACACAGCCCCATACGCCACTGTTGACCCAATAACACACGACATTATTTTGGTATATTTCCAAGTACCTATTATAACTGATCCTTATGACGAGCATCCCGAACTAAGAATCCTCACGAACCGCATCACCACGACAGGCGAAGTGCTGTGGGGCGAAGGCAAACTCATCGATGATAACGAAGGAGAATTGAATTTCCTTTTTCCAACTATTGACATCTATCCCGATGGCAGCGGCTTCATGATTTCGTACCAGAAAGCCTATTCAATTGCGTCTAATTTTGCTACCCTTGAAGCCTATGGCTACGACATGGATGCCAACCAGACTTGGCACACGCAAATGTGTTCAGTTCTCGACATCAGAAATCCCTCGCTAAACACCACCGGTTTCCACAACGGACAAAACATCATTGCTTGGACTTCAGAACTTCCTGGCAATGACGACCTTATCGGTCAGAACATCGACATGAACGGTGTCATGGGATCTACTGCTTCAGTAAACGAGAACGAGAACACCATGACGGCCAGCATCTTCCAAAACGGCAACAACCTCGTCGTTTCCGCCGATGACCTCAGCCAAGTGGAAATAATCAGCATCACCGGACAAAGCATCAAGACCGTGAAAGCCAACGGCAACACCGCCGAAATCAACGTCAACGGCTTGACCAAAGGCCTTTACATCGTCAGAACAAACGATGCAAACGGCAATGTTGCAGTGAAGAAAACTGTGATTAGATAACCCACCTTGGCGAACTAATAAGAATAGGATGGTCAAGATATGGTCATTCTATTCTTTTTTTTCATATACCTTAATTCCGCAGATTATTCTTGATTTTTGGTTGTTGAGAAATGACAAGCCGTTGTTAATAAATAACTTAGCAACGACTTGCATTTCTCAATAATTTCACCTATTTTTGTGCTGTGAAACCGTAAAAACGGGTGATA
>JAZLGA010000033.1:0-11559 GCA_045616045.1 Bacteroidales bacterium
GTGGGGGAAGTTGTGCACTGCAACCTCAAAAAAAGCCACTCCGCAACCACATCACGACTTTTCAACAACCCAGAACGTGCGCATCGAATGTAAACACTCCTTCTCGAATTAGCAAATTTTTATTCTGCGGAATTTAGGAAAACATTGATAAAATAAAGTTAAAAAATATTTTTTTGACATTTTGTTGTATGTATTGAAAAAAGCATTACCTTTGCAGCGCAAAAACAGAGGGAGCTTAGCTCAGTTGGTTCAGAGCACCTGCCTTACAAGCAGGGGGTCAATGGTTCGAGTCCATTAGTTCCCACACCGGAAAGCCGCTGAACAGACAGCGGCTTTTTCATTATAAGGCGGGTTCTATAAATTAATTTCCAGTGATTTTGAGTCGGTTTTCGAGCAGATTGCTGCGCAGAATGAGGGCGCATAGCGGGCTGTACAACCGATTGATAAACAGCAAGATGCCGAAAAGCAGCCAAAAGCGAGGAAAAGAAATTTTAAATTTGTCATATCATTTGTATTTTATTTCGTTGAATTTATAGACCCCACCTATAACAAGTCTTTGCATGTTTGCTACGGCTATATCATACATGTAATCATTGCAGGCACAAACAAGCTAAAATTCATACCTATTTTCAAATTGCAGATTTATTAAAGAAAAACTTTTAATTTTGCAATTCCAACAAATAAAAATATGGGTAGCAGAAAAATATCATCTGTATCGACAAAATTCCTTATGGCTTTGACAGGAGCCGGCTTTGTGCTGTTTCTGTTGTTTCACGGCATAATGAACTTTGTTTCAATAATTTCGCCCGATGGCTATGACGCCATTTGTGTGTTTCTGGGGGCAAACTGGTATGCCGTTGTAGGCTCAATTGGATTGGCTGTTCTTATGATTGGCCACATAATTATAGGCATAACACTCACCATACAAAATTTAAGGGCAAGGGGGGACGTAAAATACTGCAAGACAGAGCGTCCACTTGGAGTGGAATGGACATCACAGAATATGCTGGTGTTAGGTCTTTTGATTCTTATCGGTCCATTGATACACTTATGCGATTTTTGGTATGTGATGCAGTTTGCAGAGTTGATGGGGCGCGAGCCTGCCAGTGGCATGGAGCGAATTCGTTTTGTCTTCTCGAACAACTATTACAGCATAATATACCTCATCTGGCTAGTTATTATTTGGCTTCATCTTTCGCATGGTATATGGAGCATGTTCCAATCGATGGGGCTTAACAACGAGCGATGGAAGCACCGTGGGCAGATAATAGCATACGTAACAGCATCAATCATATTCATACTTTTTGCTTCTGTAGTAATATACTATTGGCTTATTTATCCAACACTTTAATCACCTTGACATGGAAGAGAGACTGACATCGCACATTCCCGAAGGCAAACTATCGGAGAAATGGTCACAATACAAGGCAACGCAACGCCTCATCAATCCAGCCAACAAACGCCGCCTTGACATTATCGTTGTAGGCACAGGTCTGGCAGGTGCTTCTGCAGCCGCCACTTTAGGCGAGCAGGGCTACAACGTCAAAGTGTTCTGCATACAAGACAGTCCCCGCCGCGCACACAGCATCGCCGCACAAGGAGGAATAAACGCAGCCAAGAACTACCGTAACGACGGCGACAGCATTCAGCGACTTTTTGAAGACACCATAAAAGGTGGCGATTATAGGGCTCGCGAGGCCAATGTTTACCGATTAGCAGAAATTAGCAGCAACATTATAGACCAATGTGTGGCACAAGGAGTACCTTTTGCCCGCGACTATGCCGGCATGCTCGACAACCGCTCGTTCGGTGGTGCACAAGTGTCGCGCACCTTCTATGCCAAGGGGCAAACTGGCCAACAATTGCTTCTCGGTGCTTACGGAGCCTTGAGCAAAGAAATCAACAAAGGCACGGTACAACTCTACACCCGCAGAGAGATGCTTGACCTTATAGTCATTGACGGTCATGCAAGAGGCATATTGACTCGCAACTTGGAGACAGGCGACATCGAGCGCCATTCTGCACACGCCGTGGTAATAGCGACGGGAGGCTATGGTAACGTGTTTTTCCTTAGCACAAACGCAATGGCATCGAATGGCTCGGCGGCATGGCGCTGCTATAAACACGGTGCTTTTTTTGCGAACCCATGCTTCACTCAGATACATCCTACCTGCATACCCGTACATGGTGACTATCAGTCAAAACTGACACTGATGAGCGAAAGCCTCCGCAACGACGGGCGCATCTGGGTACCAAAAGACATGGCCGATGTTGAAAGAATACGCCGGGGTGAGATACGTCCGTCTGATTTGGGCAATGACAAACGCGACTATTATCTTGAGAGACGTTATCCTGGGTTCGGGAACCTTGTTCCCCGTGACGTGGCTTCACGAGCAGCCAAGGAGCGATGCGACGAAGGCTTTGGCGTCAACAACACAGGACGTGCCGTGTTTCTGGACTTTGCTGACGCCATCAACAGACTAGGTGCCAAAGTGGTAGAAGCACGCTATGGCAACCTCTTTGAGATGTACAAAAAAATCACAAATGACGACCCCTACTCCACTCCTATGATGATATATCCGGCAGTTCATTATACCATGGGCGGACTTTGGGTTGACTACGAACTACAATCAACCGTTCCCGGTCTGTTTGTCATAGGCGAAGCCAACTTCAGCGACCATGGAGCCAACCGTCTCGGAGCCTCCGCACTGATGCAAGGACTTGCCGACGGTTATTTCATACTGCCATATACCTTGCAAAACTATCTCTCCGACAAAATAAGCATGCCAAAAGCAGATATATCGGAGAATGAATTTAAAGACGCAGAAGAAAAGGTAAGAAATGAAATCGACTCACTTATTGGAATAAGAGGCAAGAAAACAGCTGACTCATTCCACCGTCGTTTGGGCAAGATAATGTGGGAACATGTTGGCATGGCACGCGAAAAGTCAGGTCTGGAGAAAGCCATAGACCTCATTTCAGAACTAAGGGACGAGTTTCACGCCGACCTGCTCATACCTGACGACACTGGAATAAACACCGAACTCGAAAAGGCCATGCGAATAAGCGACTTCCTGGAGATGGGAGAACTAATAGCACGCGATGCACTACAACGTGAGGAATCGTGCGGCGGACACTTCCGTGTCGAACATCAAACACCTGACGGAGAAGCACAACGCGATGACGACAACTTCAGATTTGTTGCAGCATACGAATATCAAGAAAACGGTTTAGCAACCATCCACAAAGAAAAACTTGAGTTTGAAAACGCACAACTTAAACAGAGAAACTATAAGTGACTTCCATTAGATTTATGGGGAAGACACTCTGCTACAGTGCCGAAGTTTCAAAGGTTCCAGACAAGCCACTTCGCCATTTCCCATCTATGGTATGCATCCGTTGGCACGTTTATCTCATAAGTTTTTCGTTTTGGCCAAGCATTATTTTTCCAATCTTTTCAACACCAGACTGCATTAGAATTGCCATAAACATCTGATTTCAAGGCACACTGGATTGAGCATAGAAGACATTGAGAAATACTTATAAGCCATGCCTTAAGACACAGTAAACATCAACTCTCAACTATCATACTCCTCCATTACCACTTCGCGCTCAATATGCTTCTCTCCCCATTCGTCCATGAGTCGCTGAAGTTCCTCTTTCTTCTTTCCATAAGCCCAATACCAGTCATTATCGACCTTGATTTCGGGATATTGGTCGGTGTTGGCCATGACTTTGTCTTGTTCAGCCAGCTCACTTTCCAACTTGGTGATGGCATCCTCCAAACGTTGTATCTCCTTGTCTATTTTACGCAGCTTGGTGTCTGTCTGTTTTTTGTGTTCGTAATTGATTTTATTCTGCGATGACGTTATTTGCCTTTCGATTGGAGTTGTTTTTTTGTCAATTTCCAATTCCTTCAAATGAGAAAGGTTCTTTTGTTCAAGGAAATCGTTTATGTCACCTATGTATTCTTTTATGTGCGGTTTGCGGAATTCATAAACCTTTGAGGTCAGTCCCTGAAGAAAGTCACGGTCGTGTGAGACAATTATAAGAGTGCCATCATATTGTATGAGTGCCGATTTAAGGATGTCCTTCGACAGCATATCCAGATGGTTTGTGGGTTCGTCAAGCACAAGAAGGTTAACTGGGGAGAGCAGCATTTTTGCGAGCAACAGTCTGGCTTTCTCGCCTCCCGACAACACTTTGACCTTTTTATCAAGGTCATCGTCACGGAAAAGGAAAGCGCCGAGCAAGCCTTTAACTTTTACGCGCATATCACCAGTAGCCACATCATCAAGCGTTTCAAAAACAGACTTGTTCAAATCAAGCATGTCGTGTTGGTTTTGGGCATAATAGCCAATTTTGACACCATAACCTATTTTCATTTCCCCTTGGTAATCAAGCTTTCCACATATAATCTTCGACAGTGTTGATTTTCCTTCGCCATTACGTCCCACAAAAGCGACTTTCTCGCCCCTTGGTATAAGCATATCGAGATTTTGCAATATCAGTTTTTCGCCGTATGCCTTTGAAAGACCATGAAGTTCAAGTGAGACTTCACCCGAGTGTGGTGCTGGAGGGAAACGGAAATGAATGGATGTTTTATCTATGTCATCAATCTCGACACGTTCCATCTTTTCGAGCATTTTCACACGGCTCTGAACCTGCTTGGCTTTAGTGGCCTTATATCTAAATCGTTCCACAAAGGCTTCAATCTCCTTAATCTCGCGCTGTTGGTTGTCGTATGCGGAACGTTGCATAGCCACACGTTCCTCACGAAGAGCAAGATATTCGGAATAGGATGCCTTGTAATCATAAACTTTCCCGCCTGAAATTTCTATTGTCCTAGCCGTGACATTATCAAGAAAGGTGCGGTCGTGCGAAACCATTAGGATGGCGCCGTAATATGAGGAGAGGAAAGTTTCCAACCATTGTATGGACTCGATATCCAGGTGATTTGTGGGTTCGTCAAGCAGAAGCAGGTCAGGCTTTTGAAGCAAAATCTTGGCAAGTATCACACGCATCTGCCAACCATTGCTAAACTCGTTCATTTGCCTTGTCATATCGCTATGGTCAAAACCCAGACCGACAAGGATTTTTTCGGCCTCGCCTTCGGCTGAATTTCCACCAAGTATGTCGAGTCTGTCATTTACATGAGTTAGTTTTTCGATAAGTTTCTGATAGTCATCACTCTCATAGTCGGTTCTATTTGCCAACTCGTTCTGCAGGCGTTCTGTCTCATGTTGCAGTCTGTGATATTCATCAAACGCCGTCATTGCTTCATCAATAACAGTCTTAGTGCTATTGGCGTTCATCTCTTGTGGCAAATATCCAATTTGTGTATTGCGTGGTATTGCAACCACACCTGACGAGGGCTGTTCTAAGCCGCAGATGAGTTTCAACAAAGTTGTCTTTCCTGCACCATTCTTTCCAACAAGTCCTATACGGTCTTTATCCCTAATAAGAAAACTAATGTCGGAAAAAAGGTCATTACCGGTGAAGTGCATACTGAGGTTCTGGATGGAGATCATGGCTGACAATGCTATAAAACGATGCAAAGGTAGTGAAATATTTGCGTTGTTCATGAAACAGCCATAATAAAACCTCTGCCATAGATACGATAAGGCAAGTCAAAGGTCACGACTAAAACAATTATTCATTATATCGGGGGAAAATGCACAGTATTAGAACTTGGCAGATTTCCATATTAAAAAGTGCTTGTTATCTTGCACCAGATTTCACTTATGTTAGCTCGCCTGGTTAATCAAACCATTTACCACATTGTGTTTATTGGTCTTGTCAAATAAATCACTCGTCGGAGATCTCGCTCAGCGTCTTGCGATAGGCAGAGAAGATGTTGGCACGCGAAATATAGCCAAGATACTTACCATCTTTCACAACAGGAATGTTGTACTTGCCCGACTCGGAAAATGTGGCCACAATCTTTTCCATAGGCTCAAGAGGGTCAATGATATAAGAGGGTTCCACCATCAGTTCTTCAACAGGTTTGTCATACAATGTTCTGTCGAACATAACACTTCGTATGTCATCGAACAATATATGTCCTTTAAAATCGCCATTTTCTGTCACGACAGGGAAAATGTTGCGCGATGACGAGGCTATGAGAGGAATCAAGTCGCCTAATTTTTTTCCTGGCTCAATAGTACTGAAATTATTCTCAATAAGTTGTGTAATAGCCATCATATTGAGGATGCTAGTATCCTTGTTGTGCGACACGCTGACTCCCTGTTCGGCAACGCTATGAGTATAAACCGAATGGGTGAAAAACATACGGTTCACGGCATAAGAAAGTGCGGAGACAATCATAAGAGGCACAATCAAGACATAACCATTTGTGATTTCGGCTATGAGGAAAATGCCTGTAAGAGGAGCATGAAGCATGCCAGCTATGAGTCCACTCATTCCAACGAGAGCAAATTTAGCGGGGTCAAGACTACCTCCCAAAAAATTTATCGTCAGGGCGAATAGGAGACCCGTAAAAGCCCCGATAAAAAGGGCTGGAGCGAAAGTGCCGCCCACACCTCCTGCGCCAAAGGTAAATGCCGTTGCAAAAGCCTTTAGCAGGATCAGTGCTGTTAGGAGGACAAGGACAGCCCACTTTATCTCCTTAAGTCCATCGAACATGCGATTACCATAAACTGAGCTATAGTCGCCTGCCAATGCGGAGTTGATAGCCTCATAGCCTTCGCCATAAAGTGCGGGGAACAAGAACACCAACAATCCCAAGAGTGCAGCACCAATGGCGAAGCGCCCCCAAAGAGAGTTCATCTTGCGGAAACGCCTCTCCACCACAAAGGTGACTTTAAGAAAATAGGCCGACACCAAGCCGGCAAAAAGGCCTAAACCTATATAATATAATGTGTTGGAAGGCACAAACCCTTCTGTGATAACGACATTATACTCAACAGCCTGTCCCAACAGGAAATAAGATGTCAATATGGCGATAAAAGAGGACAAAATAATGGGCACCAGCGAACCAAGCGAGAGGTCTATCATAAGCACTTCGAGCGAGAAGACGACACCTGTTATTGGGGCTTGAAATATGGATGCGAGAGCCGCTGCGCCACCCATACCAATCATCAGAATCACCTGACGAAAGTCGAGGTTGAGCAATCGGCCGATGTTAGAGCCAATGGACGCTCCTGTAGATACCGAAGGCCCTTCCAAACCGACAGAACCGCCAAAGCCAACAGTCAAGGCACTTGCGACCACCGACGACCAAGTGCTATGACCACTAACCTTACCCTTATTCTTGGATATGGAATATAGAATGCCAGGTATGCCGTGCCCCACATTCTTGTGCAATATAAAACGACAAAACAATATTGTCAGAAAGATACCTACAGCGGGATAGACAAAATAAAGCAGATCTGAATAGCCAAAATGAATGTCAAGGACAATGTCACGAATGCCGTGTGCCGACTTTTTGATGACCACGGCAGCAAGCCCAGCCAATAATCCTGTCGGAAGACTCATCAAAAGCATAAACTGGCGGTCGGATATATGAGACAGCCGCCAAGCATTGATGCGGTCAAAAAGCCTCATTATTTCAGATTTCTTCACACTTTTTTAATTTGACCGCTAAGATATAAAAAACGACAAAGCAAATAATCATTTTTGTCATTTTTTTAAAGAAACAAACTCCATAGACAGTTTTGTTCACACATTGACGAGATGTTCGCACAAGCAAATACAGTCCATGACATTTTGCCGCCATATTGTTTTTTTCTGTATTTTAGCGGTGACTAAAACATGTTTCTTATGAAGATTGTAAGCTATAACACAAACGGCATACGCTCGGCAATAAGCAAGGGTTTGCTGACATGGATAGGAGAATACAAGCCCGATGTGTTGTGTTTTCAGGAGTTAAAAGCCACGGTTGACCAAATTCCGCTTATGGATTTCGAGGCATTAGGATACTACAATTACTGGTTTCCAGCCAAGAAAAAAGGATACAGTGGTGTTGGTATCATCAGCAAGACAGAACCCGACAATGTTGAATATGGCATGAGCAATCGTATATATGACGATGAAGGCCGTTTTTTGCGTGCCGATTTTGGAGAGATATCAATTGTCAGCGTATATCACCCCTCTGGCACAACGGGCGACGAGAGGCAAGACTTCAAGATGCAATGGCTCGATTTTTTCCGGAAATATGCAAACGAACTCAGGCAAAAACATTCAAGACTTGTTTTGTCTGGCGATTACAACATTTGCCATGAAGACATAGACATCAACAACCCCAAGGCACACGTGAAGTCGTCTGGATTTCTGCCCGAAGAAAGACAATGGATGACAGACTTTCTCAGCGACGGTTTTATTGACAGTTTCCGCCATTTGGTAAAAGAACCTAACAGATATAGTTGGTGGAGTTTCCGTGCAAACGCCAGGCAGAAAAACCTAGGTTGGCGCATCGACTACCACATAGTAACAGACAATCTGAGCGACAGGATAAGAGGTGTTGACATTCTGCCCAATGTCATGCACTCCGACCATTGTCCCATAGTACTTGATTTGGATTAAGCAATCCTTAAACGCGAAGGCAAACAGCGGACTAATAAGCCCGCTGTTTTTTTTAATAAAATAAAGCACATAATCGACTATATGATGTGTATGCGACAAACTGATGGCATCCATAAAGAGCAAAAAAAATCGGGAAGCGTTGCTTCCCGATTTTGTTACACACATTGCTGTGCTATCAGCGTGCTATGTTGATTTCCGTTCTACGGTTCTTAGCTCTGTTAGCCTTGCTTGTGTTAGGAACGAGAGGTTCGTGAGAGCCGTGGCCAACAGCCTTGATGCGGTTAGGAGCTATACCTTTCTGGATGAGATAATCCTTGATGACGTCAACACGTGCCTGAGACAGAGGATCGTTGATAGCGTCAGTACCGGTGTTATCGGTGTGGCCGTCAAGTTTCACCCAGCATGTTGAATCGGCAACCATGATGTCATAAAGTTTGTCAATCCACTTGTATGAGCTTTGTGTAAGGGTTGACTTGTTGACTTCGAAGTTGATGTGTTTCGAGAACGACACCTTTTCATAGACTGGGCAGCCATCGTTTTCAGGTTTACCAGGCTCGTCAGGGCATTTGTCGGTTTTATCCGGCACGCCGTCACCGTCGCGGTCTGGGCAGCCATTGAATTGAGGCAAGCCAGGTTCGTCTGGGCACTCGTCTTCTTTATCCATTATGCCGTCACCGTCGCGGTCAGGGCAGCCATTGAATTGAGGCAGACCAGGTTCGTCTGGGCAGTCGTCATCTTTGTCAGGAATACCATCGCCATCGCGGTCAGGCCATGGGCAACCATTGTTCTCTTTTGGTCCAAATTCGGTTGGGCACTCGTCTTCTTTGTCTATTATGCCGTCGCCATCGGTATCGGGGCAGCCGTTGAATTCGGCAAGACCTGGTTCGTCCGGGCAGGCGTCGTCTTTGTCAGGAATACCATCGCCATCGCGGTCGGGGCATCCATTGAACTGAACAAGGCCAAACTCTTTCGGGCAATCATCTTCTTTGTCGAGAATACCATCGCCATCAAAGTCTTTCAGACGAGGTTGGAAGATAGGAAGTTTAAGCAAGGCCTGAACATTGGCATTCTTTGTCTTGCCGGAAGCCAAGGTGCTGACCAAGTTGTTTGAACCAATCCAAACGGGACCCAAACGGAGACCTAAACCAGCCGAAAAGCCAGCAAATTGGTTGTATTGCAGCGGTATTGCGACTCCAAACCATCTTCTCTCATAACGAGGAGTGATTGATATTGCGTTATAACCGTGAACTTTCGAGTATTTTGTGTAAGCCTGACGCAATGCCCATGAACCTGACAAGTTAACATAGAAGTTCTTCCAAATGTTGTAGTCAACTTGAAGGTTAAGTGTTGTAGGAAGAGACATGCGATAGTAGGTTTCACCGTCGTCAAGTTTTTTTACTACATTATCCTTATCAATATTGATGAGTTCGTTGTTGAATGTCTCAAGGTCCTTGAAATTGCCTCTCCATTGTGAGATGTCAAGCATGCCATTGATGAGAAAGTCGGCTGAGTTGTTGCCTTTTTTATATTTTACTGAGCCAAGGTCGGTGAGAGAGAGACCTACTTTGAGTTTGTATTTGTTTTCTGTTCTCAAAGATCTTTCACTGCCATCGCGAGTAACATAGTTATATTTCTTGTAGTCAGGTCTCCATTCATAAACGACGCCGAAATCGAAGCCAACAGAGAACGACTCGGTCACTTTCCCAAGAGTGAAGTCTTCAAAATAGTCTTTGTCGGCGGACTCAGACAAGCCATAGTGCACTTCGACATTATCGAAGTAAACGCTATCGCCATTGACGAAGCTATATTTGGCGTCATTGGCGAAGACATAGGCTGACCCAAGTCCTTGGAGCAGTTTCACATTGGCGCCTGCAGAAAGGAAGTGTGGGCTATTTGCTGCACCATTCTTGTCCTGACCGAGGATTACGCCTGCGAAAGTGATACCATATTCGGCCCATACACTTGCGTCAACACGGATATTTTTCTCATTGACAAGCTGGTTCATGTAGTTGTCATACGAATACATATCAGTGCTGATATAAGGGTCTGTCACCCAAGGTTTGCCTTGCGGATTTGTTCCGTCAAGACCGCCGTTGAAAGCGACACCTGCCAATGTCTTAGAGACATTTTCAACATTGACATGTTCACGGATACGAGCTCCGAAGCCTACCGAGAAACGAGGATTGATGGTGAACATGAAATTAAGCACATCAACCTGGGCATCCTGGTAAACATAAGCTGTTTTGCCGTCTGCCAATGGAATGTATTGGAGGAAACGCTCGCGCAGGTCATAACCTGAGTTTTCTTTGGCGTCAGCCCAATACTTGTTTTGCAAATAAACATAATTGTTGTAAGTGCTAAGATTAACACCAACAATAGTCATGTCAAATTTGTAGCGTGAGTCAGCCAATGATGCTGGTTGCCAATTAGCTGCGGTAATACCCGCATAGTTGTCATTGACAAAAGGCAGATACGTCTGTGCTTCAGCTACTTGTACTCCTGCGATAGCAATTATCGCAAGCATCAGAGTAAACAATTTCTTTTTCATAGACATTAAATTAATAACTATAATTCATTATTTTAAACTGCAAAATTAAATTATTTTATTCAAATACCAACAAAACGATGTTTTTTTCTTGTTTTTTATTTGTAGTAGTCAAAAAATGTATATTTTTGCATTTCAAACTAAGGCCCCATAGTTCAAGGGATAGAACGGAAGTTTCCTAAACTTTAAATCTAGGTTCGAGTCCTAGTGGGGCTACTTACCCTAATTGATTATCAGTCAGTTAGTTTTTTTTGTTTTTTCTTGCTATCAGCGTGGAGATTTTTCAACTTTTATCACTATCCAAGTTGAACTTATAACCGGCCATCCACCATTCCACAAACGTGTCGTTTCGTCATTTTACATACAAAGAAAATGTGGGAGTCTCTTGGCTCCCACATTCCTCAATTAAGCAAGTCTCTATAAGACTATTTCTTCTTTTCGCTTGATGTCTTACGGCGTCTTGCCAAAAA
>JAZLGA010000034.1:0-27749 GCA_045616045.1 Bacteroidales bacterium
GGCGTCACGACCAACAACAATGCTCAAACGAGCATCGGCGGGCTTGTTGCGTTTCAAAAGAACAACAAACGAATATGTGAATTTCACTATGTCAATAGGCGTTAGATTATCACCAATGGCACCGCCTATAGTACCTCTGATACCAGATATGGATTTTATTAGAGTCATGTTAATATGTTTTGTGCAAAGATAATAATTATGACAATACTTGTCTCCTTTTTTCAAATAATATTGTTTTTTATGCAATCAAACCTTATATTGTCAAGATGTTAGTTCTGTGTGCCATATCCTAAAATTTTGACCTAAAAAAATACTTTGTCCACAAAAAAAATAAATCCATATCTTTGCGAAAAAGAAAAGCCATGTATTTCAAGCCATATCAATACACCGAGGACGAACTTAAGCAGCGCATCGAAACTATGTCAAAAAACACCTATGCTGACAGGAAAGAGCTACTTGTAAACCTCTTCAACAGCATAGACTACACTACTCTTGAATCGACCGACAACGAGGAAAAAATAGAGTATTTCTGCGCAAAAGCGAAGTCATTCCCCACAGTTGCCAAAGGGCTTGCAGTACCAGCCATCTGCATATACAGCCCTTTCGTCGCCCAAGCCAAACACCTGCTGAACGGCAGTGGCATCCGTGTTGCAACAGTGGCATGCTGCTTCCCTACCGGACAAATGCCCATTGAAGTGAAGACGGAAGAAGTGGAATACTGTGTCAGTCAAGGTGCCGACGAGATTGATATGGTTATCTCGCGCGGAAAAATGCTGAGTGGTGACTACGAGACTGTGGGCCAAGAAATAGCTGCCATAAAAAAAGCATGCAATGGACGAACCCTTAAAGTGATACTTGAGACAGGCGACCTCGCCACCATTGAAAACATACGCAAGGCCTCTATCATAGCCATAGAGAACGGTGCCGACTTTATCAAGACATCCACCGGCAAATCTTCAGAATCGGCCTCACCACGCGCTGCCATTATAATGCTTGACACCATTAAGGAACACTATGAGACGACAGGCAAAAAAGTAGGTTTCAAGCCTGCAGGCGGAATGAAAACCATTGACGATGCCACAACATATCTATTGCTAACCGAAAACATTCTCGGCAAGGATTGGATACAACCCATGCTGTTCCGCCTTGGCACAAGCCGATTGGCCGACAAAATAATAGAAGAACTCAAATCATGAATTATAAATCTTAAAATCTTACAACATGTCAGTAATAATAAAAGGGCAATACAAAGGCGGGTTACGCAACGAGATGACTCACCTGAAATCGAAAAACACCATCTTCACCGACGCGCCAACCGACAATCATGGCAAAGGCGAAGCCTTCTCTCCCACCGACCTCGTTTGCGGTGCCTTGGCAGCCTGCATGATGACCATTATGGGCATCACTGCCGAAGCACACAAGTTCAATATTGAGGGCACAACCTACGAGATTAAGAAAACAATGGCTGCCGACCCGCGTAGAATTGGGCAAATAGACATCGTTTTCAACTTCCCTCCTAACGAATACACTCAGAAACAGCAAACTATGCTTTGGAATGCTGCCGACACCTGCCCTGTAGGCAAAACACTAAGTAGTGACGTAATAGTAAACATCACCATGAATTTCCAATTCTGAAGATATGATTGACACGACGCAACTGAAAGGCACACACAATGTGAAGTGCCTCAAAGTGACACACGCCGACACAGCCGCCGTTTACGGCTCAGGCTCGCTTGAAGTGTTTGCCACTCCTGCCATGATAGCACTTATGGAAAAAACATGCCTTGAGAGTATCAACAACAGCCTTGACAATGGCTGTACCACAGTTGGCACTTATATAAATGTGTCGCACTTGAAAGCATCGCCCATAGGTGCTGAAATACGTTGCGAGTCAACATTAATAGATGCTGACAGGCGTCGTCTTGTGTTTAAAGTGCAATGCTTCGAAAGAGATCTTCTCATAGGTGAAGGACAACACGAACGCTTCATCGTTGACAACGATAAATTCATGTCAAAACTAAATGGCTAATTTGTCTAAAGAAGATTCTTTAGAAAGACATCTTTAACAATTTCTGCCTTCGCAAGCTCTACCGACAAAATGCCTTCTGTCCGAGTTTGCCAAAGGCAAAAAAAAGCATCAATACACTTTCTTTAGATCGTCTGTTGTAAGGCCGTTGAAGTCTCCAGAACTCATCATGGCCGCCACCACATTATGGTGTGGCATCTCGTCAAGCAAACCGAGAAGTTCTGCCTTGTTGTGAACGACCTTCATATTGGCTTGTCCAAATCCTTGTTTTATGCGTTCATCGCTCATAAGCGGCAATTTCTTTATTGCCACTGCATGCGGGTCATAAAAAACGATGGCGTCGTCGGCAGGAGTCAAAGTGTCTCGATAATGGTCAATGAAGACCTCTCTCATACTGCTATAGGTGTGCAATTCGAAAACGGCAACAAAATGTTTGCCTGCAAACTGGTCCCGCAAGGCCTTAACACTGGCCAACACTTTTGATGGAGCGTGTGCAAAGTCACGGAAGACATAGTTGTCTCCATTATTGAACAGCAACTCCAAACGACGAGCGGCACCTTTGAAAGAAGTTATCGCATCATAGAACTGAATATCGCTTACACCTATCCTGTTGCAAACCAGCTTAGCCGCATTGATGTTCTTCAGGTTATGGTTGCCAAAAACACCTATCTTGCACTGTTTGCCATCAGGCATAACCAGACATGAGTCCAAGCCATCTGTCACGGCCTTGTGTGCAACATAGCCAAGAGTATCGCATTTGGCCTCGCCTGCCAATTTCATCGCCTCAACGTCTGTAGCGTCATACATCAAGCAACCTCCGTCTTGTATGGTGTTGATGAATATGCGGAACTGTTCAATGTAATTGTCAAAGGTGGGAAACACATTGACATGATCCCAGCCTATGCCGCTGATAACGGCTATATGAGGATGGTAATGGTGGAACTTGGGCACACGGTCGATGGGCGAAGTGAGATATTCGTCACCTTCCATTACCATATATTTTGCAGTTTGGCTAAGGCGAACCATCACATCGAAGCCTTCGATCTGGGCACCAACCATAAAATCCGTCTCAATCCCGGCTTTTTTAAGCACGTGAAGTATCATTGATGTTATGGTCGTTTTTCCATGGCTGCCACCTATCACAATACGGATCTTGTCGCGACTTTGTTCGTAAAGATATTCTGGATATGAATATATGCGAAGGCCCAATTCTTTAGCTCTTAACAGTTCGGGATTGTCATTTCTTGCATGCATTCCTAAAATAACCTCATCGTAACTGCCATCTAATTTTTCTGGGAACCAGCCGGTTTCTTCCGGAAGGATGCCTTCATTAAGCAAGCGCGTGCGCGATGGCTCAAAAATCTCATCATCAGAGCCGGTAACCTCATACCCTTTTCTGTGCAAGGCTATAGCAAGATTATGCATAGCACTGCCGCCAATGGCTATAAAATGCACTTTTTTCATTGTCGTATTTTTTTAATGATTAATCAATTTTTAAGGTTCTGCGTTTCTTGTACCTCAACATGTGCCAACATCTACCATCTTCTTCCGGCGTCCCAGTCGATTCGCTTATATTCTGGCTCACTATTGTCATTATATCCGTTTGAACCTCCAGAGTATAAATCATCTTGGTCGAAATCATTGTCATTGGGCTCCTTAAACTGCGACTTTTCCTGATGTCTGCGTATATAGCGAACTCCTGTTCGCCACAAGAACACATCAAGTACGACAAAGGCAATGAATATCACAAAACTGACAAACACGTTTACCGAACCGCTAATCATCAGTAGCCAATCAAAGAGACTGTGAGCTAAAGCGGCAAGGGCGAAACTAAGGAACAAATAAAAGGTCTTCCTGTTGGGATTGAATTTCGCCATCGACATGAAATATCCCATTATGACTGCAAAAAGAAAATGCCCTGGCACCGAAAGGAAAGCACGCAAAATGCCGGTTCCAACCCCACCAATTTCAACATCGAACACATAGCCAATGTTTTCAACTATGGCAAAACCCAAGCCCAAGAAAGTGGCATAGACAATGCCATCTATGTACTCATTGAAATTCTTGTTACGCCATATTATAATCATTAGTATGATGAACTTGGACAACTCCTCGGGAATGCCTGCCTGAAGAAAAGCCGAATATGTTGGTGTGCCCGTCGAAGGAATTATTAATTCTATCAAGTCAATGATAAGAAAATCAAGGGGAATGGACAACATGCCTCCAAAAAACGTCAGCAGAAGCAGTCCTATTGGCTCTCTCTCATACTTGTCCTGACGATAAATGTAAATCATAAGCAATATGACTGGCAAAATAGCTATAATAAGCAATACTGTGTTTGAAATCATTGCATTTGTGTTTTGGTAAGTGAATCGGTGTGACTATTAGACATGCTGTCTGTTTCAAAACGCCGTGCCGGAGTGTCACAGCTGCCTGTTGAAGGTATCAGATGGCTTATCAGTATTGACAATACAAAAAGAGCAAGAACCACTACAAAAATCTTGATGATGCCATAGCAACCATTGCCATGAGATTTTGACTTGCCTGATTTTGGCATTTTAGTTGCAAAACTGGTTTTCTTTTTAGGGTTTTTACGTGCCATACATCAGATTTGCTTATTAGGTTTTTAGAACAACTCGTTTCTTTTGTCTTGAAGAGTTTTTAAATCATCAATTCTTTGGCAAAAGTAGAACATTTTAATTGAAGTCACAAGTAAAACATCAGAAACTTTTGCGTATGTTTGCAAACATTTACAACCAAATGTTTTGTTGTTATGATAGACGATTTGTTAAACAAGGAAAGCCTTGAAAAAAACGACATAAAACAGTTGCTTAACACACACGGCAACGACATGGACAAACTGCTTGAAAAAGCCAAATCAGTCAAGTTAAGCCATTTGGACAACAATGTCCACTTACGTGGTCTCATCGAATACAGTAACATCTGCAGAAAATCATGTCTTTATTGCGGACTTCGAAGCAAAAACACCAAAGTGGAGCGATATGCCATCACGGAGGAAGAGGTCGTGGAATGCGCTAACCTGGCCAACAATCTTGGCTATGGCTCTGTTGCAATTCAAAGCGGCGAACGAAACGACAAGGCCTTTGTCGAAACTATCACTCGTCTTGTAAAAAAAATTAAAAAAATCGACAATGGCAAACTCGGCATCACCCTTTCACTAGGAGAGCAAACCGAAAGCACCTACAGACAATGGTTTGAGGCTGGCGCACACCGTTATCTGCTGCGCATCGAGGCATCAAACCACGACCTCTATTACAAGATACACCCGCACGACGGCACTCACGACTTTGAACGCCGTATTCGTTGCATCGACAACCTTATCAGTGTAGGCTACCAAACTGGTACCGGCGTGATGGTTGGGCTCCCCTTTCAGACAATAGACGACCTCGCCGACGACCTCATTTTCTTCCGAGACAAAGACGTTGCCATGGTAGGCATGGGGCCTTTCGTTCCCCACCCCGACACTCCTTTATGGCAATACCGTAACGACATACCCTCCAACAAAGAGCGCATGGATATGACTCTTAAAATGATTGCAATATTGCGTTTGATGATGCCCGAGATAAACATGGTGGCCGCCACAGCCAACCAAACCATTGACCCGCAAGGGTGCGAGAAAGCTATAGCGGCTGGCGCAAATGTCATCATGCCCAACCTCACACCCAACGAGTTCCGCGAGAACTACCTCATCTACCCCGACAAAGCCTGCGTCAACGACCAGCCAGGCCAATGTCAGACTTGCCTCGACATCAAGATGGCAGCCATAGACCACAAGATACTATACAATGCATGGGGTGATTCGATGGCTTTCACAAAGAAGAAAAATAAAGACATCGGCTCACCAAATGAATAATGGTGGGTTCTATAAATTCAACGAAATAAAATACAAATGATATGACAAATTCAAAATTTCTTTTCCTCGCTTTTGGCTGCTTTTCGGTATCTTGTTGTTTATCAATTGGTTGCATAGCCTGCTATGCGCCCTCTTTCTGCGCAGCAATCTGCTCGAAAACCGACTCAAAATCACTGGAAAATAATTTATAGAACCCACCTAATATCTTATGGACTTCTTTTTTTATCAATCCGCGTCGTTTATCAGGTTCATGCGAAGTCCGTTAGACAGAATACTGCAAATATGTAATTTATCTAAAGTCACATCACTGGTGCGTTTTCGCCTATAAGCCTGTTCATGTTCTCTTCTTGCCATGCTGGTGCAAGTCTGTGGCTGTTATTCGTCCAAGCTTAAATACAACTTGCATTGCATGTCTCAAACTCAATCATATTTTCACTCTCGTCAACGAACACTTCAGTATATTCGTCTTTGATTTCTTCGTGCCGTCGCACGGATAACTCTCTCGACGTATGTCCCTAAGCCATACCTCTTTGCACATTGCCATATCTCTCTGCCTGTCAGGCTGTATATATCGTGTAAAAGCTCATGCCCACCTGGTCTTTGAACCCATTGTGCCAGGCAGACAAATGCCACCTTTCAGGCTGTCATTGACCATCTTGACGACAATCCCCGAAGCCGCGTCTTTTGCCTATGTGCGAATGTAACAAAAATCAGTTCTGGGCAAGGCAGACTGGCCGCACAGGAAAGCCATCGTAGCGATAGAAGAAGTCGTTTTTGCCGAAATTCTCCGAATAGAAGTTAAAACACCATGCGCCAATCGGGTTGGCGGAGTAGAGCGAACTTGACCAGTAGTGACCGTCGCTGCCTGAATCGCAGAGATTGCCACTGTAGCAGTAGCCGGCAGCTGGCAAGAAGATAGAATTACCGTTCATAGCTGTAAACAAATGACCGTTAACGCCGTTCTGTGTTGTCCACTCGTGGGTGCAGTTGTTTTTCAGTTCCATTAACTCAGTTTGTGTGGGCATACGCCATCCGCCGCCCCAGTTGGCTGTAGCTGCGTCATCCTCTGGCAAAAGGCGAGTCAGAGTGTCAGTGAAACCGTTGTTGCCATAGCTTGATTTGTTGCAGTACTTGGTTAGTTTGCTGGAACTTCCGTTGCAGTATTTATAACTGCTCCATTTATAAACACTGTCTGATTGCGGTCGTGTCTCACCCCAAGCGAAGTAATCGCCGAAAGATTCGGGAGTCTTTGCGCCAACATTGGTGGTAGCCCATAGTGTTCCGCTCGGCAAGCCAAGGTCAACGTATGCATGACCATTAACCATGCCACATTGGGCACAGAGACCTCCTCCCCCATTGTTTTCGTTATTGACAGGTTCCTTGCGACAACCAACGAATGCCATCGCCAACACCGCCAGAATCACTATGGCTCTATTCATAATAAATGATTTTATTTTATTAATGCCAACTTTATTATTTTGAGACTTCTGTTTTTCAATTTAATGTCTTTTCTCCGGTTCCTGCGAAGTCCGTCAAACAGAATCCAAAGATAACGACACTGCAAATATATATATATTTTCTATAAGAAATCTTCCATTTTATTCTTTTTTTTGGAAGTTTTATATATCCCTAAATTCCGCAGAATAAAAATTTGCTAATTCGAGAAGGAGTGTTTACATTCGATGCGCACATGCTTGGTCGTTGAACAGTCGTGATGTGGTTGCGGAGTGGCTTTTTTTGAGGTTGCAGTGCACAACTCCCCTCACCCGGCGTGACCGGGGAATGGTTTGAGCCAAGAAGACGGGCTGTCAGAGTTTCAATTTGTCATACGGCCTGTCGGAATAGATTTGCGGCAGCCCGTTGAGTCTGTCGTTGACGTTGAATTGGTATGCCTTCCCCGATTCGACATTCACCGTGCGGTTTGCTACGGACAGGCTTTGGAAGGCTCTAAGGATTGTGTCAGCGCTGGCGAAGAGGTAATCGGGGTTCCTTTGGTATTTCTCCGTGCGGAACAGGTTGCAGTCCTCAATGCACTCCCCGCTGCAGAGGCATGTCGACATGAGATTTTCCACAATGTGGGAGTAGGCGTACTTCGTGTTTATCCCCTTGTTTCCCAGCGTGTTGTCTATGAGGTTGGAGAGTCCCGCTTTGCGGAATGCGTCTATTGTTGAAAAAAATACCGCCGTAAGTTCCTATTTTCCAGAAATTAAGTTGTATTTTTGCTGCCATATCACCCGTTTTTAGGTTTCGCAGCACAAAAACAAGTGAAATTATCGAGAAATGCAAGTCGTTGCTAAGTTATTTGTTAACAACGGCTTGTCATTTCTCAACAACCAAAAATCAAGAATAATCTGCGGAATTAAGGAAACAAAAAAAAAACGCTATTTTTGCAAAAATTTTACTTCGATGCTATACACCCTTCAAGCCAGCGACACCAAGAGTTCGGCCCGTGCAGGCACCTTGAGCACAGCCCACGGCGACATACTCACACCCATCTTCATGCCAGTTGGCACCGCCGCCACAGTGAAATACTGCCATCAGCGCGATGTGCAGGACGAGGCCAAGGCACAGATAGTGCTTGGAAACACATATCATCTCTATCTTCGTCCTGGTGTTGAGATACTCGAAGAGGCAGGAGGTTTGCACCGTTTCGCTAACTGGAGCATCCCCATCCTTACCGACAGCGGAGGTTTTCAGGTTTTCTCGCTCAACGACATACGCAAGATGCGTGACGACGGTGTGGAGTTCCGCTCACACATCGACGGCTCCAAGCATCTTTTTACCCCTGAAAAGGTAATGGACATTGAACGCAGCATAGGTGCAGACATCATCATGGCTTTCGACGAGTGTCCTCCTGGCACCTCCGACCACCGATATGCTGGAGAATCACTGCAACGCACTCATCATTGGCTTGACCGCTGTGTGGACCGCTTCAGAAACACAGACCCAAAATATGGCTACGAACAAGCTCTCTTCCCCATTGTACAAGGATGCACGTACCGCGACCTGCGCACAAAATCAGCAGAGTTTATAGCATCGAAAAACTGCGACGGCAACGCCATAGGGGGTCTTGCCGTAGGGGAACCAGCAGAAAAAATGTACGAGATGATTGAACTCGTAAACACCATATTGCCCAAAGACAAGCCACGCTATCTTATGGGTGTAGGCACTCCTGCCAACCTGCTCGAGGGCATTTCTCGAGGCGTTGACATGTTCGACTGCGTAATGCCAACACGAAATGGGCGAAACGGAATGCTTTTCACCTCACAGGGAATAATGAATATGAAAAACGAGAAATGGAAACACGACTTCTCTCCCATCGACCCCGATGGCACCGCATTTGTTGACCACCAATACACAAAAGCCTATCTCAGACACCTTTTCTCCGTGAAAGAATATTTGGCGGGTATGATAGCAAGCCTGCACAACATCTCCTTCTACATAAACCTTGCAGGCCAAGCCAGACAACACATCATCGACGGCGATTTTGCTTCATGGCGCGATACTATGCTAAATAAAGTCACTACAAGATTGTAATAAGAACACAACAAATTCGTTTATTGAACATAAAATATACAAAATACAAACATAGAAAGGCAGGAAACACCAACAAGATGAAGCGCATCGACACATACATATTCCGCAAGTTCATTGGCACTTTTTTCTTTGCCATTTCACTTCTTATGATTCTTGTCATAGTTGTCGACTTGTCGGAGAACATCGACACCTTCATAAAACACAATGCGCCCTGGCAGCAAGTGGCTTTCAGGCACTACCTTACCTCAATACCCTATTTCATCAACCTGTTCATATACCTATTCACCTTTATCTCGGTGATTTTCTTCACTTCAAAAATGGCAGGCCATACCGAAGTGATTGCAATACTCAGCAGCGGCGTCAGCTTTTGGCGTTTTCTACTGCCATATATGGCAGCCGCCATTCTTTTGGCGATAATGTCATTATATTTCGGCAATTTTCTTATACCAAAGACCAATGTCATTAGGCTAGAATTCAAGAACCAATACATGGAGAACTTGACAAAAAGTGCTGGCCGCAACATACACGTCCAGACAGGCAAAAACGAATATGTTTATGTGGAGAGTTACAACACAAAGAGCAGCGTAGGCTACAACTTTACATTGGAAAAATACGACGAAACAAAACTTAAATACAAACTAGTGTCTGACATCATCCGCCACGACAGCACATCAGACAATCCTAACGAGTGGCATATAGGCAATTATTACTTACGCACCATAGAACATGGCAAAGAGACCCTAATAAAAGGAAACAGCATCGACACCATACTAAACCTCAGTCCTTCTGACCTATATAAAGTAAAGGAGGACTACCAACTGATGAACTATTACGAACTGAACGAACAGATTGACGCAATGAAACGCAAGGGTGTTGAAGGGGTTAAGGTCTATGAAGTCGAGAAACACCAACGCATGTCGGCACCAGGAGCCATTATAATACTAACATTAATAGGCGCGGCCCTATCAAGTCGTAAGATGCGCGGTGGAATGGGAGCCCACTTGGTTCTAGGAATAATAATAGCCTTTTCGTATATCCTGCTCATGCAGGTTTCCAAAGTCTTTGCCGTGTCGGGCAACCTGTCACCGTTTATGGCCGCATGGCTGCCAAACTTCATCTACTGCATTCTGGCCATCTATTTTCTAAGAAAAGCGCCAAAGTGACCTTTCTGGCAAAAAAAATTCAAGCACAAAGCCTTTGCACACTATATCTGAAGCCACTTCGCCAAACACAAAAAAATCTTTTGCATAAACCAGTTTTATTATCTGCACTTTTTTTACTAACTTAGCAGCCCGTTATTCATAGTAAATCACATTATAACCATTTAATACACAGATTGTCATGCATATAGCCATAGCAGGAAACATAGGTTCAGGAAAGACCACTCTTGCAGGTCTGCTTGCCAAACATTTCGGATGGACTCCACATTTCGAGGAAGTTGACAACAATCCATACCTTGGCAGTTTTTATGAAGACATGCAACGCTGGTCGTTCAACATTCAGATATTTTTCTTGAACAGCCGTTTCCGTCAAGTTCTTGACATACGCAAAAGCGGTAAAGACATCATCCAAGACCGAACCATCTACGAGGACGCCATGATTTTTGCTCCCAACTTGCACACCATGGGCCTTATGGAGACAAGAGACTTCGAAAACTACAAATCGCTTTTTGAATTAATGGCATCTCTCATCGCCCCACCCGACCTCCTCATATACATACGCTCGTGCGTGTCAACACTTTTCAAGCATATCGCCATTCGCAACCGCAACTATGAGCAGTCAATACGCCTTGACTACCTCACTAACCTTAACGAACGTTACAACCAGTGGATAAACAACTACAAGGAAGGCAAACTGCTCATCATCGATGGAGACAAGACCGAGTTCAACAATCCAGAAGATCTTAGCAAGGTTATAGAAAGCATTGAAGCGGAATTTAACGGATTGTTCTAAAAATGAAAATACTAGGTGTCATACCCGCTCGATTTGCCTCAACGAGGTTCGAAGGCAAGCCTCTTGCTACAATAAACGGCAAGACAATGATTTGCCGAGTTGCAGAAAGGGCCTCTCAAGCTTCCATGCTTGACGATGTAATAGTCGCAACAGACGATATGCGCATTGCCGACGAGATTACAAAAAACAATTTCCAAGCCGTCATCACAAGCAACACCCACCCAAACGGGACATCAAGATGTGCAGAAGTGGTCGGCAAAACCAACGAATGTTACGATGCCATAATAAACATACAAGGCGACGAACCTTTCATCAACCCTGAACAGATAGACATTCTTGCACGCCTCATATCGCAAGACAAGACCGAAATAGCCACATTGGTAAAAAAAATAAGCGCTAACAACGAGTTGCTTTCACCCAATGTCGTGAAAGCAGTGACCGACATCAATGGACAAGCCTTGTTTTTCAGTCGACAAGCCATACCATGCATAAGAGGTACTGAGCCTCAAAAATGGATTGAACGCCACACATACTACAAACACATTGGCATTTATGCATACCGCACCGAAATATTGAAGCAAATAGTCAAACTGGAGGCTTCCCCTCTTGAAAAAGCCGAATCGTTAGAACAATTGCGTTGGCTGGAAAACGGCTTTAAGATAGCCACCGCCGAAACATCTTACGAAAACATAGCCATCGACACACCCGACGACCTCATAAAAGCAGAAAACTATGCTCGACAAAACAACCTGTAAAAACAGCCCATCATGACCATCATACAATCCATAACTGAACTTCTGAGCCTAAACAAATCTGTTGCCATACCCCGCTTAGGCACACTGACCACCAACGACATACCCGCAAAAATAAACCTTGTCACCAACCACTTCTCACCACCCAGTTCAAGGATTGACTTCGTTTTGGACAGAACTCTGCAAGACGAAACGTTAGAACAACATCTCGCCAAGTCCAACAACACATCTCCTGACGAAGCACGACAACAAATAATAGATTTCGCCAACAACTGCAATACTGAACTTCAAGACAACGGCAGGACAATGTTTGAAGGTTTAGGCACACTATCACACAAATATGATGGAAGTTATGAGTTTGAACTGAACGAATCAGTAAACTTTAACAAAGACGCTTTCGGGCTGCCCGATTTCCACCAAAACCCCATATTGAGGAACGAATGCCCATCTGAAACAAAGCCACAGGAAACACAAGCAGAAATCGCTCCTGAAGTAACAGAATCACCCAAAACAAAACAAACAGAGGAAGAAAAGACTGACAACACATACAACAGCAACGAAACCGAAACAACCAAAAAGAAACGCCGCATTTGGCCTTGGCTATTGTTGTTGCTAATTGCCATTTCAGCATTCATACTGCTGACCTATTTGAGACTTATACCAAACTACATTCCACAAATAATAAAGACAGAAGAACCTATAAATATTGTCACAGGTGGCGAACCTCGTCCGAATTATCATTACGAATATGAGGAGCCCGCCGACACGACGACCTATCCTCTTCCATATCCAGAAGCGCAGGCAAAATTCAACGATTCGATACAACATGTCGTCGACTCTATGGCAATGGAAACAGCCAAAATTGCCATTGACACAACATTGCAAGCTGAAGTTGCAACGACAACACCCGACACAACAAAGGCTGATTCCAATGCCATAGACGAACAAAAAGAGGCAAAAGCAATTACAGAGCCTATTGTCGAGCCCCAAAAGGCAGGTACAAAACACCATATAGTATGCGGATGTTTCTCGGTGGAAGAGAATGCCCAAAAGAAAGTAAACATGCTCCACGAGAACGGTTTCACCAATGCATTTTACAAGAAACATGGCACGATGTGGAATGTATATTACGACTCATACGACGACAAACAAGAGGCAAAACAGGCACTTGACGAGATACGCGCCACCGTGAATCCAAAGGCTTGGCTGCTGACAAGAAAATAAAAAAAACACCCGATTATGTCAAAGAAGAACAAACTGGAGCGTTTCGCCGAAAACAAGACTTTTGACAACCTTTTTGAATACTCTTACGAAAGAATCATGTCGGAAGGCTTTCCATTGAAAGGCAAATGGCACGAGTTTTTCGGCAACACAAACCCCATCACCCTTGAATTGGGGTGCGGGAAAGGAGAATACACCATAGGACTTGCCAATGCACACCCTGAACGGAACTTCATAGGCATTGACATTAAAGGAGCAAGGATGTGGGTTGGACTCAAACAGGCCAACAAAACAAACATGAAAAATGTGGCCTTCATACGCACACGCATTGACCAAATCGAAAATTTCTTTGCCAAAGGTGAAATAAACGAGATATGGGTGACTTTCCCCGACCCTCACCCAGGCGAAGGAGAACGCAATGCCCGCCACCGTCTCACATCACAACAGTTTCTCGAACGCTACCGCAAAGTCTGCACCCCCAACGCCATACTCAACCTGAAGACCGACAGCGACCTCATGTACGACTTCACAAAAGACCAGGTGGTTGAAAGACTCGGCCTGCCACTACTCTACTCCACCAACGACCTCTACGGCAACAACGACGACCTCGAGGTGAAAAACATCCGTACCTTCTACGAACAGATGTGGCTCAACCAAGGACTAACCATAAAGTATATCAGGTTCGGGATAAACAAATGACTCTGGTTGCGGAACCATAAAAATCAAAAAGAATACATTTCAACAAAAACACTAAATTTGCAAAAATATTATTCGACATGTACACACAGGAACACAAACTCTACATAGCACATTGCGACAACGGACCTCTTAACATCTTGGGCAAAATGACCAACCGCCACGGCCTCATAGCCGGTGCCACAGGAACAGGAAAAACCGTGACACTGCAAGTCATGGCCGAGACATTCTGCCAGGCAGGCGTACCCTGCTTCATGGCCGACATGAAAGGCGACCTTTCAGGCATAAGCCAGACAGGCAAGACGAGCGGCTTCATAGAGAAGAGAATGCCTGAATTCGGCATTGAAAACCCGCAATTCCAAGGCTGTCCTGTGCGCTTCTATGATGTTTACGGCGAACAAGGCCACCCCATCCGCGCCACCGTGTCGCAGATGGGACCACAACTACTGTCGCGTCTTTTGGACCTCAACGAGACACAAGACGGCGTGCTTAACATCGTGTTCCGAGTGGCCGACGACCGCGGGCTGCTCATCCTCGACCTGAAAGACTTGCGCTCCATGCTCGACTATGTTGCCAAGAACGCCAAGGAATACAGTGCCCAGTACGGCAACATATCGACCGCCTCGGTAGGTGCCATACAACGTGCACTGCTGCAACTTGAGGCTCAAGGTGCCGACAAGTTCTTCGGCGAGCCATCGTTCGACATATACGACCTGCTGCAGACCGAAGGAAGTAAAGGCGTAATGAGTGTTCTTGCCGCCGACAAACTCATGCTTCAACCCAAACTCTACAGCACCTTCCTGCTGTGGCTCATCTCTGAGCTCTACAGCACACTGCCCGAAGTTGGCGACATGGAACTGCCCAAGTTCGTCTTCTTCTTCGATGAGGCACACATGCTATTCAACGACACCTCAAAAGCCCTACTCAACAAAATCGAACAAGTCATACGACTTATTCGAAGCAAAGGCGTTGGCATCTATTTCATCACACAAAGCCCAACCGACATACCGGACTACGTTTTGGGACAACTCAGCAACCGCGTTCAGCACGCCCTCCGTGCCTACACACCCAAAGACCAAAAGGTGGTTCGCACTGCAGCCGACACTTTCCGCGCCAACCCAGCCTTCAAGACCGATGAGGCCATCACCAGCCTGGAGACAGGAGAAGCACTCGTCAGCTTCCTCGACGAGAAAGGTGCACCCAACATGGTGGAACGAGCAAAGATTCTATTCCCACTCTCACAGATAGGAGCCATCACCGAACAACAGCGTGGAGAAATCATCAGCCAGAGCCGCATAGCAGGCAAATACGACACCATGATTGACCGCGAAAGCGCCTACGAAATTCTGGCCAAGATGACCGAAGAAAACACACCCAAACAACAGGAGGAACAAGAGAAAGGAAAAAGGAAAAATGACAAAAAGGAAGAAAAGGTAGGCAACAAAAAGAAAGGCCTCTTCTCGAAAGTGCTGAAAGCCATATTGACCGCCATCACCGCCACTTTGGCTTCACTTGCAGGAACAGCTGTAAGCAATAAGATATCAGGAAAAAAGAGCAAGTCGAAAACATCAGCGACAGAGAGGATAGTGAAAAACAGCACATCTGCGGCAACAAGAACCATAACGAGAGACATCTTAGGAAACCTGTTGAAGTAAGATCTCTGATTTGCAATCGAGTAGGAGGAAAACGAAATAGTTTTCCTCCTACTTTCGTTTTCCGACCTCTCACACCACCATACATGCCGTTCGGAATACTGCGGTTCTCTAATTGCGATGCTATTAGTATAGTAAGAATATGTTTGCAGAATTTTTGGGCATGTCAACATTTCGCTCGTTTCCATCTTATCAACATTTCTTGCACATTCTTACTCGCCAATAGCACTTCTGCAGGATTATCAACACTATCCTTACACGAACCACTCTCTGCCATAGATCTCGCATTCCGTCCTAACCTTTTAGCTGTAGCCATTGTCTTCTGCATCCCTTCTTGCATTTGGTAATAATATGAACACTTGCTTGGTTGGAGTTACGCCCTTCACCGTCTGTTGATTTTTTACCCATATCGGCTTCTATGGCATCTGCTGACTTCTCAAGGTTCGTTGTTACTGCTTGTCCTTGCGGGTTCGCCCTTGAGACCTCCCCAGTTATGGACGCATTCTTTCCGTCTTATGCCCGCTTGTTTTACTCCGAGAGTTCCGGACAGTTATTGGACTTTGTCTTGTTTTGCAGACTTATCCACTCTCCAAAGCCTTGGCATCAAGTTTCTGTATGTCGAGTCAGATTTTTGCCTGCAGTTTCCTTCAGATTCCACCTTGCGATAGACGCCCTTGCTTTCGGCTGTAGCCTTCCCACCGTCAGGGCGGCTTAGGGACTTGCACCCGTTAGAACACGTTCGTGCTGGGCGAACAATGAAGAAACCCCGAAACATTTGTTCCAAGGTTTCTTTCGTATGTCAAGAGTTTGGCTTATCTGACCACAATTTTCTTCGTTACAGATGCGCCTTGCCTGTCAGTGACAGTTACCATGTAGATGCCGCGGTTCCAAGCGTTTGCATCTATGCTGACACACTTTTCGTCGGTGGTGTTGTCGTAAACAATCTGGCCTACAAGGTTGTAAACTGTCATGCGGCTCATGTTCCCGCTTTCAATGGTGAAAATGCCGTTTGCAGGGTTCGGGTAAATGCGGATTTCGTTCTTGATTTCCGAAACATTAAGCAGGGTGTCATTCACTGAAACATAGAATTGCAGCACGCCATCTGTAGATTGAACAGACACCGTTGTGTTTACAAAACCTTTGAGCATCAGCACAGCTCTAATGTCTATGCTAAAATATTCATTGCTGGCCAATGTGTATGGAAGTTCATGTTCAGGCTCAATAGCCAAAATCGGTGCTTCGCCTGCTACAACATTTTCCTCGATGGAACTAATCACAATGCTTTCGTGCGTGCCAAAATTGCGGTTTTGAAGAATGGCCGTTGCACCATCTACATCTTCAATACACACGCTTGGAGAGCCAAGCATCACCAATCCAAAATCCCAAATGGTCTTCAACATCATGGCATGTACTTTTCTCACGCCAATTGAAGTGACAACTTTGATTTCACCATTGTAATAAACGTCATCCTTGCTTGGAGGGAAGAGTGCATCAAAAACGACATTGAATGTCACGGATTGGCCAGCCTGTAAGGTGTACGGGAGCTCAGGATTGCCATAATCGCCCATCAAATGATAGTCTTGGTCATAGAGGACATCCGAAATGGTAATGGTGTTTGCAGTTTCGTTTTTCAAAGTGAAGGACTGTGTATCATTGAATGAATAGAACCAAAGCGTGTCAGGTGTAATGGCAAGGTCGCCTGCAGGTTCGTGCGCTTCCATAGTGAAATGGTGCGGATCCAACTCTCCGAAAACAGGCTGCTGGTAACGGTGTCCCGATTCATCGACACCATAAACGTAATAATCGATTTCCGAGCCACCCTGATAACCAGTGATATAACCTACATATTCATCAGGATTGCCCGTAGGAGTCATGTGGACAGTCTGGTAGGTACCGCCGTCGATGCTGTAATAAACCAGCAAAGAGTCTGCTTTGAGGGCTTCGCCGCTGTAAGCGATGAACTTGCTGACTACCGGAATGGATTCCTGCCATTCCTGTTCGCCAAAAATCACGTTGCGATGGTCAACGAAAAGCATGTCGAAATCCATCACGCCACGGGTGCGGCAATGCAGGGCATCGGTGTTTTCCCAGCCAATGCTGTAATTGTTGTTTTCAACGCCAACGATTTCATAACCTGGCATAGCTTCCTGATAAACGGCCAAGGCATCGGCATTGTAAGTCGAGTTGGTACCTAAGGGAACATAAACCGAATGGTTCAGAATCAGGCTGTTGGTGTAAGGCGCCAAGGTGTAGCTGCCTGGTTCGTCAACGCGGTACACTTTGTAAGGATAGCCCCAGCAGCAGTTGGTGGTTTCGAAATATTCGGCCACTTCTTCATAATACTGGTAGCGCGGATTGCTTTGTGGCAAACGGGCAATCAGAATCTTATCAGGAGCCAGATATTTGCCCCAGCAGTCGACGTGGGCGATGTAGTCGCCTTGCGGGTCGATGGTGATGTGATAAGGTTCGATACCCAGATAGTCGCGCATTTTTTCGCGGATATCGGCTTCGTTGTAGCCGTTTTCCTGAACGACCAATTCATCGCTAACACCATGACCACGGCCATCTTCCATCATGTTGCCGCCGGTATGTTCGAGGTTCATGCCGTACATCGGGATATTCCAATAATTGGCAAAGACACCCGAAACATTGTCGTCGTTTGGACGCGGGCGGTTGTAAACATTGTCGACTATGGCGGGTTTACGGTCTTCAAAAATATACCACGGGCCATAGTCACGAACCCAATAGGAATCGGTCGGCGTATTGACAAATGTCACATTGTTCATGTTTACGCCTGCATTTTGGAAAGTATTTTGGGCACTGCTCTGATATGAACTTGACACGATGCAATAGACTTGGCAATTGTCAGCCAACTGAACCACAAGGCTTTCCGGAATGCCAAGTGGGTAACGGATCAACACGCCTTGCATAGGTTCAAATTCGGCCACGAAACGAGGTTCGCCTGCAGGCGGGTCGGTCTGAACGAAATTGACACCACGAGTGGTGTTATGCATTTCCTCTTCGGAGAGATAGTGCCATCTCTTCCATTCAGGAGTCTTTTCCTGAGCAAAACTGACCGTTGTCATCAAGGACAGCAGAGTAAAAACAGATAAGAATCGTTTCATTTTTAATGAATTAGCAGGATTCAAGTTACAAATGCAACTTTGTTAATGTTTAGTTTAATATCGAATGCAAAATATGTGAATTATGAGAACATTGATGTTTACAACTATCACACTCAATCTTAGTTACCGGTCAAGTATCCTCATGAATGTGAAATGCCGTACCGACAAACATCGGCAAGAAAAACAAAAGCAACAATATGCCAACAAAACACCTCTGCTTGCTACCCTTCTTTTTCAGTCAAATATCAATAGACTATAAGGTTAGAATTCTGATATTGTATATTATTATCTATAGACACGATACTGTCAACAACATAACGGCTTTTTCCTCGCCATGGAAGGGCACCAAAGTATTCCTTATAATACAATTCAACACGCTTACCTGTGCAACGCATCAAAGTATCGGCAATTCTCTTGTCTCTTACCGAGAAATTAAATTCATTAGACTGTATTGTGGATTTCGAGTTATTTGAATTGTAACCCGCCTGTATAAGACGCCCCTCGTATGTCTTGAACACATAACCTTTATAAACAAGGAAATTCAATTCTCCTGCTTTGACACCTTCACCAAACACATAATAAAAATGAATTCCTCCCCAAATCAAGAAACCTGCTAAAGCTAAGACAATGATGCCGGATAATATTTTTGTAACTGGTCTCATAACTATTTAATCTTATTCAATTTCAACTACCCGCAAAGGTACGTATTTTTTATTTTGATTTATTATTCTGTCTATGTTTTTTCTCTATAGCATTGTTTTTCAACCATGTAAGGCATATCATCCTAAGTCCACAAACAGCGGGCACAAGCATAAGCCAATGCATGTGTTGTCCACAAAGACACCTGACGACAAAGGCGACAACAAAATACAAGCCAATAATCCAAAACCACTTATTGAGCCATCTTCTCCCGGCAGGGATAAGAATAGCCACAAAAAGTATTACCAACAAAGGATTGACAAGCAACAAGTTCCAGTTGTGTCCCACCAACGGGTGAATGGAGAAATAACTAAGACAGAACATTATAGTACCCAACACAAAACCCACAAAAAACAGGATTTCATCAAACCACCACGAGATTTTCACTTCGTTGTTTTTCCTGCTTCTAACCATGTCAAAAGCGGTCAATGCCGCTATCAGAATCACGGCAAGCAGAATTGCCATATAAGGGGAACCAAGCCAAGGATGCTCCTTGACATCAAAAGGCCTAACATTCTCTTTCAGGCACAAAGGCTCGCCATTACTCTTAGTGGCTTCAGACACATAGTTCATCAACTGTTCGGGCAAGAACAAACGCTGCCGAGGCGTCATCACCACATCGGCGTCCTTGCCGAACACCAAGTTTATCCCAAAACCAGCCCATGAGTTCTTTTCAGAATAGTAGGTCACCATGTCGCGATAGGTGTCACGTCGCAAGTCGAACTTAGGTGTATTGAGTTTCTTTCCCATCGACTTCTGCAACAACAGAAATGGTCGTGTTGCACAATTGTCAAATACAAAATTGTAAAGATAATACTTGTTCTCTGGACGACTATTTTCTTCCAATGCGTCAAAAAGCGATTGCCTCTCAGATTTTGACAAATTGAGGACTTGTTCATAAGTGTCACGCCCTGTTTCACGACTATCTTCAATAAAATAGCCAGTGTGCTGTATTCCCAACTGGTACCGAGTCTCACCTCTTACAAACTTGGCATAAAAATGCTCTGTATGAAAATTAAAAATGCCATAGTTGAACGTCAAGTCCATTCCTAAAACGGGATCGCATACCCGAATGGCACTATGGCCATACTTGCTATACACCTCGTCACCTGGAGTGCACGTCATAAGACATATCACCGCACTGTCAGAAAGAGTCAATGCCTGAGACACCAATTTCCCACACAACGAGGCCAACAGCAGCAGGACAAACAATTTGATTCTCATAGCCTATTTTTTATTCTTCTACTTGGGCATTGATACGGTTCATCGCTATTATAGCCAGTTCATATTCGGGCTGTTGTTTCAACACTTGCGAATATATCTCTTGCGCAGTCCTATAATCACCCGTTTGTTCTATAGCCCTGCCTTTGTTATAAAGGGCGTCGGTATATTGAGGGTCTATAGACAAGGCCTTGTCAAACATCTCTATTGCCTTGGTGTTATCCGCAAAATAAACCAGATACACATAGCCTTTATTATAAAAAAGCCTACTGCTTTGGGGGTTTGTAACCAACAGTGTATCATAGTGCGACATTGCCTCATCCGGCTTGTCATGTTCCTGCAGGAACAAAGCCAACTCATAACGCATTATTTCCTGTTCGGGGAATTGGGCGACTGCCGTCTTCAAAAAGCTCTCGGCAAGGGGGTTGTTTTGGGCAGAATATATCAAACCTATCTCACGGACAGGGTCAAAGAAGTCGCCGTCCTGTTCACGTGCTATAAGGAAATTGTTAAGTGCCTGAGCCGTATCCTGGCGTGTCATAAACCAAACACCTTTCAGGAAATATGCCCTAGGGTTGTACTTGTTTTGTTTTAAGGCCTTGTCAATATACGCCATAGAAAGTGTGTAGTTTTCCTGCATAAGACATAATTCAGCCTGTTTCAGCATAGGTCTGGTATCAGAAGGGTCAATCTCTTCTGCACGGTTCAGCGCTGATTTTATGTTAGTCTCGTCATCAAGAGCATAATAAATGTCTGACAAGAACATATAGGCATCAACATTCTTAGGGTCAAGAGTGATGGACTTGTTTATGTCCATCATTGCAGGGCCAATCTGCTGCAATTGCATATAAGCCTCTGCCCTACTAAGATACAAGTCTGCCCTAAGGCTATCTACAGCAATCGAGTCTGTCCAAGCTGCCACTGTTCCGCGTTCACCTATCTCTGTTTTCCCAGGATCTTCTTTTGTCGGGTTCTTACCATTATTGCAGGCTGCCATGAAAGCCATGGCAGCCATGCAAAACAAGACATACTTTATTTTATTCATTGTTCGGTCTTTTCTAATGCCTCGAAAATTTTAGTCGCCAACTCTTCTTCCAGTTCCGGATTGTCTTCCAGCAAGCGTTTCACCGCATCGCGACCTTGAGCCAGTTTTGACTCGCCGTAACTGAACCACGAACCGCTCTTCTTGATCACGCCCATCTCAACGCCCAAATCGACTATCTCGCCTGTGCGAGAGATGCCTTCGCCATAAAGAATGTCAAACTCTGCCTTGCGGAACGGTGGCGCAACCTTATTTTTCACAACCTTAACCTTTACGCGACTGCCGAGGACATTTTCACCATCCTTTATCTGGCTCACTTTACGAATATCAATACGAATTGAACTATAGAACTTCAAAGCGTTTCCTCCCGTTGTTGTTTCGGGATTTCCGAACATCACGCCTATCTTTTCACGAAGTTGGTTGATAAAAATGCAAACAGAGCCGGTCTTGTTTATGGTGGCAGTAAGTTTTCGCATAGCCTGAGACATCAGTCTTGCTTGCAAGCCCATCTTGCTATCGCCCATTTCCCCCTCCAATTCGCTCTTTGGTGTCAAGGCTGCTACTGAGTCGACCACAATAACATCAATGGCACCAGAACGGATAAGATTCTCAGCTATTTCGAGAGCTTGTTCTCCATAATCAGGTTGTGAGATGAGAAGATTTTCAACATCTACGCCAAGTTTGGCTGCATAGAAGCGGTCGAAGGCGTGTTCAGCATCAATAAAAGCAGCTATGCCACCTTTTTTCTGAGCTTCTGCTATCACATGCAGCGCAAGGGTTGTCTTTCCAGAACTCTCTGGTCCAAATATCTCAACAATTCTTCCCTTGGGAAGACCGCCCACTCCTAATGCATAATCAAGTCCTACCGAACCTGTCGATATGCTCTCCATCTTTTCAGCCTCTGCACCCAAACGCATAATGCTACCTTTGCCAAAATTCTTTTCAATGTTTCCTAATGTTGCTTCCAACGCTTTTAGTTTCTCCTGCTTAAGTTTAGCAACGTTCTCGTCTAATTTCTCTGTACTCATATCATATAAATTTAATTTATTAATACTCAGTTATTTAATTAGTTTCTTATTCTTATAATCATTCAACAAATTTACAAATTGATTTCAAATATTTCACCATTTCTGTTCTGAAACCAAAAATTTCATGTCGCAAAGATGTGAACTTGTTTTTAAACTACCCATTAAACAAACGTTTATAGTCGTTTATAAACGATTAAAAACGGATATATGCCTTATTAACAAAACATTACACCTTGTTGTTTTTTAAATAAAAATCGCAAATTTGAGTAATTCCACACTTGTCGCATTGAGGTTTACGCGCCTTACACACATAACGTCCATGCAAGACAAGCCAATGATGCGCTTTAGACAGCACATCTTCAGGAAGGTTCTCAACCAAAGTCTTCTCTGTTGCAGAAACATTCTTTGCCCCTTTGGTCAGTCCTATCCTTTCAGACACCCTAAACACATGAGTATCTACGGGCATGGCCTGTCTATTAAAAGCCACAGCCAACATTACATTGGCGGTTTTTCTGCCGACACCAGGCAAGCGCTGCAAATCATCCATATTATCTGGCACAACACCGCCAAAATCAGAGACAAGCATCTGAGACATATTAAGGAGATTTTTGGCTTTGTTGTTTGGATATGATATAGACTTAATGTATCCGAATATTTCCTCTTGACTTGCTCCAGCCATGTCAGACGGAGTTGGGAAACGCCTGAACAAGGCAGGTGTAGTCATATTTACTCTCTTATCGGTACATTGAGCCGAAAGAATCACTGCGACCAGAAGCTCATAGGGATTGTTATATTTCAACTCGCTTTCGGCCACGGGCATGTTTTCTACGAAACAGGCCACAAATGCGGCATATTTTTGCTTCAATCGTTTGTTTTTCACTTTTCTTTCCATCACATCTCAAAGGCTTATTCCGTACAAATGCATTTTATTGTATAATGTTTTCCTGTCTATTTGAAGAAGTTTCGCTGTCACTGTCTTGTTGCCACGGGCTTTTTCCAAGGCAGCAATAATCTGTTCTTTCTCGTTGTCTGGACGCAAAGCATAACTTTCTCGTTCGACCTGTTGCCGTTTTATTTCAGAATGGTTCATGATGCCTGAAAACACAGGCAAGTCGCCAATCTCAATCATATCGCTTTCGGCAAACAACACCGATCGCCTGATGACATTGCGAAGTTCCCTAAGATTTCCTGTCCAAGCCTGTCGTCTTAGTTCAGAAACGGCAGCATCGTCTATGCCTTTTATATTCTTTCCCAACTCCTCGTTAGCCTGCTGTATAAAGAAGTTGGCAAACTCCTCAAGATCATCAATCCTGTCGCGCAATGGCGGAATCTGAAGCATAAACTCGTTTATACGATGAAACAAGTCTTCCCTAAACTTGCCTTCTGCTATTGCCTTTTCAATATTTTCGTTTGTGGCTGCAATTATCCTTATGTCCGTATATATATCTTTTTCTGCACCGACAGGGCGAATCTTTTGTTCTTGAAGTGCCCTGAGCAATTGCTTCTGAACATCATACGGCAGATTGCCAACCTCATCAAGGAAAACAGTACCACCGGCTGCAAGTTCAAAAACGCCTTTCTTGTCAGACACTGCCGACGTAAAGGAGCCTTTCTTGTGTCCAAACAACTCACTTGGTGCGAGTTCTCGTGAAAGGCTACCACAGTCAACAGCCATAAAAGGAGCGTTTTTTCTAAGACTGCTATCGTGTATGAGACGTGCAATATATTCTTTTCCGGTACCACTCTCTCCTAATATCAGAACAGACATTTTTGTTGGGGCGACAAGGTCAATATGTTTATACAGGCGCTGCATTACAGGACTTTTACCTTTAACTATCACTGTTTTTGTAGTAGGTTCTGCAGGCGTCAAAATTTCTTCTTCGGCATTGAGGGCTGCCTCTATCTTAGCTTGCAGGACAGATGCGTTTATTGGCTTGCGCAAATAGTCAAATGCGCCCATTTTCATTGCCAAGACAGCAGTTTGCACCTCAGCGAAGCCTGTCATCACTATAGTCTGTATCTTATTGTTAATCTTCTCTCTCACCCACGACATAAAAACTATCCCGTCACCATCAGGAAGCCTCAAGTCTGTCAAAATGAGTTTGTATGAGACCTTTTCAACTTCTTTCTTGGCTTGTTCAACAGAACCAATCAGCGTGGCCATATAGCCATTTTTAACAAGCCATGTCTGCAGCATCAAGCCGAAAGCTGGATCGTCCTCGACAATAAGTATATTTTTCTTTTTACCGTCCATAATTTAGCCATAAACAAGTGGCAAATTTCGGTAAAATCATCTGTAAAAACAAGTGTATGATTTGGAAAATAAAAAAAAAAGCCTCGCAACGGGGAGAAGCGAGGACAGTTTTAATTGAAAACGAGCAGAATTTTTATTTGACTGATATTATCAAATAACGGGAAACACTCCAGAAAGACTCTTTGTCAAGAATCTTGAGAGTTAGGGTCTTGTCCTCGCCTTTAACGAGTTCATAGCTCCCATCTGGGTGACTAGTTAATATATTAGCCTTTTTTGATGCTAAAGGCAAGAAAGTAAACTCACGTTTGTCAACAGAAGTAAAGAATCCGTTCGCTCCGTTGGGCATCACATCCCTTCCAGAAATCACACCCATATCCTTTAGTTCCCTTCTGGAGCCAACACAATACCAAACCATGTTAAGTGCGGTCTCTTGGCTTAATATCACTTCATTTTGTCGCAAATTAAGAGAGGCAAGACTGTCAATGTTGCCCGTCAGGCCGGTAACCTGCTGATTCAACTCGTCAATCTTGATGTTGCGAGCGACAAGTTCTTGCTTCAATGTTTCAACATATTGGTCTTTTTCTTCAAGTTCTGTCTTCAATCGAGCAATGGTGGTCTTCAATGAGGAATTGGCTTTCGAAGAGTTGCTAAGTTTTGACTCCAAGTCAGTTATTTTCTGCTTATTCTTATTTATCAAATCCTGCAAAGCCTTTATCTCTGCCACTGCGGTATTGCCATCACCCTCTTGGGCTTGGACAAGAAGCAAGTTCTCCGACTGGCGCACCTCCGCCATTACCATCTCAATCTCATTCAAAGTCTTCATTGCATCGTTATACTCTGCATTAGAAGCATCATTGGCAATAGTCAGTGAGTCCAACTTGGCCTGCATTTGCTGATATTTTTTTGAACTTTCAACACATGACGAAAGACACAATGCCAAAACAAAAAGCAATACTACTGATAATTTCTTCATTATTTCGATTTTATACTTGATATATGCACATTCCATGCCACAAATCAACATTTGTTCACAAACACTTGTATTTCAACATAATATTTTTTCCATTAAAATTTATTAATACAAAACCATTGTAGAATTGTGGATTAACACCATAAAGCAACCGTGGAACTTTGTGGAAAATTTCCACAAAATGTTTATAGATAAACTATATGAGACTGTTTGGTGCGTGGCAAAGGGAACACTGTTACATTAGTGTTTGCAACAAGTTGTTTTCTGCGCAGTCCTTGATAAAACTGTTTCATAAGCAACTCTGGCTTGTTATTGTTTGAACTCAAATGGCAGAACATTATGTTTTCGTATGGTTTCTTATAGTTATTTGTCACAAAATCAACTGCTTCATAATTCGAAAGATGTCCTTTGCCATTCATTATCCTCTGCTTAAGCATATATGGGTAAGTTCCTTGTAAAAGCATCTTTTTGTCATAGTTTGCCTCAAGCACAATAGATGTGGCACGATTAAGATAACTTTTCACCACTTCATCCAATTCTCCACAATCTGTGGCAATAGTAAGACTTTTTGCCTGATGTTCAATAAAATAGCCGACACTGCCTACGGCATCATGACTAACAGGAAAAGACGTCACAGACAAGTTCGACAACTTGAAAGGCACCTCTTGGGGCATCACAACAATGCATTCGGCCATGTCACCACAAGCCTCACACAACTTTTCTGCACATTCACTAGATGCATATACCTTAATTGGCTTTTTTTTCAATAAAGGCTCCAGTCCTTTTATGTGATCAATATGGTCATGAGTAACGAAGACACATTCTATATCATTAAGCGTCAGCCCAATACGGTCAAGAGACTTTTCCAGCTTAAGCAATGTAATGCCCATGTCAACAAGCACGCCGCGACTTGTTGTGCCAACATAATAGCAATTGCCGCTGCTTCCGCTCGAGAAACTGCAAAAAAGAAATTGCGAAAGGCAGGAAAACAAGTCCATCTTAGATTGATTTTGGATAGCAAAAATAAGAAAATTTACGAATCAAAAGGAGCAAGCCTTAGTATGGATTTACAAATTATTTAGCATTGCACAAAAACAAAGCAGGGACTACTTAATGCGTCCCTGCCAATATTGATTTCAAAGTCTTTTTATCTGACAGAATTCAAAAAACTGTATTTCTTGCCATAGAGCAGATGTTGTGCGACAAAGTCGGTAGGGTATTCTATCCTATAGTCAACTATGGTGCCATTTTCCTCGACAGGCACTATTTCAGGATTAATAAAACCGCCATACGGTTTAAGTCCCAGAGCCTCGTAACGCTGCCTCACCTCTTTATGAAGTTCCAAGTCTATCTTAACACCAAACTTCTCAACAAGTGCCTTGCCTGCTTCATAATCTCCTTCCGACTTGATGCGTTGCACTTCGGCAAGCAGCTCGCCAAACAGAGTGCGAAGTTTCTCGTAATCGTTCACAACGAAATAGGTCTTGCCGTCACGGATTTTCTTTTCTATCACGTTGTCATTCTTGCCATTCTCGTAGCACCATTCGGCAACAAGTTTACGGTTTTGCATGTGAGCCTCTATAACATCCTTGCCCAATTCAATGCGTGCCAATTGCCCCATCAACCCATTTCTAATATATGCGGAATATTGAGCCTTATATGCTTCCATATCAGGCATTACGCCAAGTTCAACCATTTT